>CAMLPN010000050.1 GCA_946481965.1 uncultured Neisseriaceae bacterium
CACCTGTGGCGGTAGTTGGTGGTGTGTCCGGTTCAGCGGGGGTAGTCGGGTTGGAGGGATTATTCGGATTGTCTGGAGCAGATACGGCAGGAGGATAACCAATGCAGTTGGTTTTGGGCTGCTATTAAGCCATTGTCGCTGTTGTCGAGCTGCTCGGTATGTACTTCAAGCTGGTTGGCTGATTGTAGTTTGCCCTGATTGTTAAGCAGTTGCTTACCACTGTAATGAAATTGGTTGTTGCTGAAGATTTCACCATGACGGTTGTCCAGTTTGGTGGTGGTGATGGTAGCCTGATTCGCGCTCAGTTTACCTTGCTGGTTATCAAGCAAAGCTCCGCTGACCTGAAGTTGGTTTAGGTTGAGGGTAGCCTGATTGGTTAGTCCATGTTGTGAACTCAGGTCGATGCCACCATTGGCAATGATCTGGCTGTTGTCGTTGATGATGTCGTTGTGTACGTTGATTTGTCCCGATGCAAAGGTACGTGGTGCGGTTGTGTTTGGTGTATTATCGGTTTTGCCTGCACCTGTGGCGGTAGTTGGTGGTGTGTCCGGTTCAGCGGGGGTAGTCGGGTTGGAGGGATTATTCGGATTGTCTGGAGCAGATACGGCAGGAGGATAACCAATAATGCTGTTATTGATGTTCTGTACATGCCCGGCATTCATGCCCAAGCCCTGTAAACCGGTTTGGATGATTTTACCTTTGCGGTTTTCTAAACGGCTACTGTCTATGTCAAGACGGCCTGCGTTGATTTCCCCCTGATTACTCAGGGTATGTTGGTTGCGAATGTTCAGTTCATCAGCACTGGCCAGTAAACCACTATTCTCCAGCTGCTGGCTATGGGTCTGCATTTTGCCCTGACTGGAGATGGTGCCGCTATTGTCAATATGGTTTGCTTGTAATGTTGCTGTCGCTACGCTGGCACCGCTTTGGGTTTTGTCGGCCGCAACGATGGTACCGCTGTTACTCAGTTGACCATCTGCACTAATCACAATGCCGCCCGCACCAGCAAAAATCTGACCTGCATTGTTGACACCCACGCCTTTGTCATTGCTGACTAAGGTGATTTTACCGGCATACATACCGCCTAGTTGTGCTGTATCAATGGCTATACCGGTATTGCTATTACTAGCATCCGGCTGTTTCTGGCTGATCTGACCCTGACTGTCGATGTCGTAGCTACCTGCCGTTATGTTTAAATTGTTGGCCCAGATACCAGCATTGATCTGGGCGGCTTGAGTCAGTAAATGTGTATAGTCACTACCACTGGTATCTAAACCTTGTCCATTGATGCTGATGTTACCTTCCCGAACTTGAAAACCATGCAGATCACCATTGTCCAATATGGGTTTACCAGTGGTCAGGGTAACGCCTGCTGCATTGATGAAGCCACCTCCGTTAACGCTAATGCCTGCTGGGTTAGCCATGATGACTTCAGCACGACGACCAGCAACTTCGACATAACCATTCAGTTGGCTTGGATTACGACTGTTGATCTGGTTAACAATTATTCTGGCCTCGCCCGCTGCCAGCCATGGGTTGGCCTGCACCCAGCCACCCAGTTGGGTCTGGGTGTTTTTACGGCTGTTATTAAGGATGGCACCTTTTTGGTTGACATCAAATTGGCGATATTGGTTGATGGAAACGCCTTTTTTACTTGGTGTTTGAATGTTGACCTGAGCAGTGCCATTGGCACTTTTCATGGTGTTGGGGCGCTGGTTTTTAGGTGCAGAAGGATCTGCATGAATATCTGCCGCTATAACACTACTATCTATGAATACACACAAACCCAGCCCGATAAGGATGGAGCTGGTCAGGACGGGGATAGAAGCCAATAAATTTGTAATTATGCTGTTGTTGTTGCTACTTTGGTCAGCCGGACTTTTACCATTGCGTACGGTATTTTCGGCTACGGCCATCATTTGTCCACGGTGCTTATTGAAGATAACTTTATAACGATTCTTATTCATACTCTATCCTTACTTTGATATATTTATTTTGTTAGGTTAGCTATTGATTTTGTTTTATTTGATGCTTAATTACTTGCTGTACTACATTGAATAGTTCAGGTTAAAACCAACAGTGGTACGTGCCGTACGAAAATATTGTGGTTTGTAAAATGGCTTACCGACATAAAGGTCATAATTGAGATTACCGCCTACTTTAAACTGTCCTTTAAAGCCCACTACTGCACCAGCTAAAGTTTTACCCAACTGCATTTGTGTAGCAGAACCAGACACATGGCCTACATCGACACCTAAATAGACCTGCTGGCCTTTCCAGTATTGCCAGTTAAGGTTATTGTTCCAGTACCAACCGCGTTCACCCATTAGCGTCACTTCACCATCAAAGCCTCGTACACTATAGCGTCCTCCAATCGAAACCTGATCCTGTGTGATCAAAGGAGTTTTATTCCACTGCCCATGAAATGAGCTGTCATAACTTAGTCGTTGTTTACCCAGTGTGAAAGGAATCATCAGAGCAGCGTCTACCGTGATGATTTGCATACGCGAAGTACCTTCATCAAACTCTTCTTCTGGTGCGTGTAAACTATTATCCGCCCCAGTACCACGCCGATAACCTAGTCCTAAATTAACGATGGCATTACCAATGTATTCCTGATGGTTAAGGTTTAATGCCCAACCAGCAGTATGTCGTTGTTGAACTTCAATTTCGGCGTCGTCAATAAAATTATGAGATTCTCGACGCCATATTTTAGCTGTAGCATCAATTTTGCGATGACTATTACGATACAGCATACGAGTTATCCCCAGATCACTACTATCACTATTACCGCTATATTGATAATTTTCATTAAAGCCTGCCACAGCCTGATGATAGCGATAGTGATTGCGATTGAAGGACACTAACCAATTACCAATGGGTACTGAATAATGTAAAGCATAACCACGAGTCCGACTACCAGTACGTTTCCCATCACTGTCGAAGTAGCTATCTTTGCCACCCAGATCGTGGTTATAGTTGATATAGAATAAATCGCTTAATCCAAGAGGATTATCAAAAGACAAAGTTGCCCCCCCTTGATATCGTCCAGTGGAATGACTTCCTGAATCATCCACATTCAAAGTTAAGCGAATAGGAACAGTACGTTGGGTCCAACTTATGATGATATCACTTTGATTAGGATCCTCTGCAGGGACTATCTGAATATCCGCTTCAACTGTTGGTATCCGACGTAAATTTTCTAATCCTTGCTCTAGTCGACGTAGATTAAGTATATCTCCGGCTTTAGCAGGAAATTCGTTTTGGATATGACGTACTCGACCAACATGGGTAGCCTCGGCATTATCCATGTTGTAACGAATAGAATGAATACGCCCAGGTATAACGTTTAATTGTAATGTTCCTGTGTTCAAATCTTGCGGACTAGCCAAAATGCGTGTAGTAGTAAATCCTCGCTCTATCACGGCATTTTGTGTTTGCGCCATAATTTGGTTGATAGCTTTACTTCCCAAACACATACCAGGGGTAAAATGACTGCGCTGTAAAATTTTTGTCAAATCAAACTGAAAACGTGTAGCTTCGTCACCAGTAAGAATGATCTTATTAATGATAAAACATGGTTTTTCATTAAGTATTAATGGTGCATTCTTATCGTACGGTAGTTGCTGTTGAGGTAAACGAACGTTCACTTCCGGCTGCATTTGCTGCTGAAATTGTTGTTGACGTTGTTGTTCACGAATTATTTGTTGTTGCTGTTGTTTTTCTAACTGATCCGTCTGACCAATGGTTGGTGCAGCAACAGCTGGTAGTAAGCTACTACCAATTAAACCAATGAGAACTGAAAGTTTGTTTGTAGTCATTATGTATTTTTAAAATATGTTAATATTAGTTAATATTAACTTTTTTTATGATAAATAACAACTTAATTAAATCAAAATAAATAAATAAAATTGACTTAATAGCATAAAGTAATACTTAAAGAATTTAAAATCAAATGAAAATATAGTAATTTTAATTTAATTTCATATATATATTATCATATTTATTAAATTATTTATTATATATGAATATTATATATATTAATAAATGATATTTTTGATTAATAAGATTTAGATATATTATAAATATTTCATTGATATGATATATATTTCTAAAGTATATTTTAAATAGGTATATAATAAATATCTTTTAGTCAAGAAATGTATAGTTTTTATGAGATAACTTATAGTCATATTTCGTAATATTTATGGATCAATATATTTAGATTAATATGTATAAGGTGCGGTTGTTATGCAGTGTTTAGTTCGTATGGCTTTTGTTATCTTAGCTTGTTCAGTGACATCAATGGGATATGCTTAGGAGTATAGCCAAGCAACTATCGATAGTAATATCAGCGATTGTACGATAGGCGATTTTTTTAGTCAGGCTCGCTGTGAATGTGCCATTAAATAGATACAACAATCGATGTCAGAAGAAGACTATAGGGCATCACTTAAAGAGGCTGTACAGACTGGCGAAGTTAAACCTGAGGCCTTGGCTGTTTTTTATCGTGTCCTCAACGTTTCTTGTCGAGATATTGGATTCCCTGACGACCGACCGCATTTTCCATTAGTGCCTTAAATCTAGCCTTTAAAGTAATTAGCATTATCACCTATTCAATTAAATAATAATTAATAGACATTAATTTTAAGTAGATTGTAATGAGTAATTTTTATTTAGAGTTAATGAGTAGCAATTATAAATATATTATGGATACTATTTTTTAGTTTTTAATTAATAATAATGTTTTAAAATACCAATTTTGGTTTTAGTATTTTGATATAATAAATCGTAAATTGCATAATAAAATCAGTCAATCCAACATATGCTCTGTAATAATATATTTTATAATATGTTATATATTGTAATAACATTAATAATGCTATATAGAATTTTATCTATCAAAAATTTCGATCAGCTTTTTTATACAAATATCACAAAAACTAGAATAGTATTCAAAAATAACCCTAAAAATTGTTATTAAGGTATTAAAAATTTCAAGTAAAACTTGAGCATATTCTAAAAAAATAAATTTATATTAGCGTTGCTTGAATCATAGCTATTTTTTTATTTAAACTTGATTGTATTTCAGTTTACCGTTGTTTTATAGGACAACATTAGTGCATCATTCCCGATATTGAAAACTATTAATCATTGTTACCATAATCGTTCAGATTAAAATAATCTCGTTAATTAAAAATGGTGAGGTTGCTACATTTACAGCAACCTCCATTTCCCTAAAAATTATTTCTCCAGTACTGCTACATTTTAATGACAACAGATATTCAGCTGTATTTTGCAAATGAATTATAATATCTCATTGTATTTTGTTTAATCTCAATAAAATACTAGGGTTCTAAATATAATTTTTTTCTCCAAAAGCCTTTACATATTGGTTAAACGGTATTTTCAAAAATTTATTTTATTGTAGTCATTGTCTATCGCCTATGGTAAAAAATAAAATTCTAATTAGCCATTAATCATATTTCTACCAATACAAATTTAAGCTTTTTAAAATGCTAATATCGAACTTATCAAAGATAATTCTATGTTATGGTTTAGAGAGTTTGCTCATTAATAAATACGGATTGGCACCGGCACGCTGCCACCCTTCTTCACTAAGTAGTAAATCCAACGATAAAGAAGCCAAATCATCGGCAACTGGATCTGCATACTGCTGTTTGGCCAAACGATATCGTTTGCGATAACTATGACATTGTGGGCAGCATTCCGCTTCAGCACCTGATAACGCTCCTTTACTTGCCTGATCTATGTTATGCACTCCTAAATCACGGCTATTATCACAAAGGCTACAACGGGCACGCACAGTGTGCCAGCGACTACTACAGGTTGCACAGCATAGATAGCGCAAACCTTCAAGTTCCCCATTACTAATGATAACTGCACCCACCGCATCTGTACCACAGCAGGGACAAAAACCTATATCGGGCAGAGGTGTAATTATATCGGTTGTTAAGTTTTTTGCTGCATGAGTGTAGATAATTTGTAATATAGCATTAACCCAAACTAAATAATCTTGGTGTGCCAGACTAAGCTGCTGGTTAAATGCCTGTACACACAATTGGCTACATTTTTCACTGTCTAATTGTAATAATTCATTCCAAGCACGTTTGGCTGTTTGGCTCAGCTGAGAGGCCAGTAATGAGTGCAACTCTTTAAACATAGCTACTATCAAGACCCTATTATCGATAATTAGCGCTGTTGATAGAGGCAAATCGTTTGCTATTTTTTTAGGCGTTATGTTTAACTGCTCATTATTGTAATGATTCAGTAAGGTATGCTGAGCATTGCATACACTGGCGAGTAGCTGTAAATAATGCTGCCAATCGCTACTTTCTTCTGTAGCTAATTGGGTTAAACGTTGTGCTCGTTTGCTGAATATATCGGTTTCAGGGCGTAACCAAAAGGGTATATGGAAGAATTCTTTGGAGCGAATTGTATCTGCTGTAGCGGTAGTTTTCATGTAATAAAGCTATCTGGAAGCAAAAGGTCTGTGGTTGAAAAATAGTGTAGTTCTTAACCAAAGTGTCTAATTTTATCTAATCTATTGACTTTGGTATTCATTATACAACAATGATGAATGAGTATATATTTGTTTAATTTTTATTAATGCTTTGATGAGCAATAAAAAAGGTTCAGAATAATCTGAACCTTTGTGGATAATTCAAATATTATTTAATACCTATTGATTTCTCATAAGCTCGTGCTTTTTCATCATCGAAATCATTTTCCCAACGAGAAATAACCAGTGAAGCTAGGGCATTACCGATTACGTTCACTACAGTACGCCCCATATCCAGAATACGGTCGATACCCAAAATGAAACCTAAACCTTCTAAAGGAATGGAAGTGGTTGCTAATGTAGCAGAAAGTACTAGGAATGAAACGCCAGGTACGCCTGCAATCCCTTTAGAGGCAACCATCAAGGTAATAACGATCATGATCTGATCAGAAACTGATAATGAAATGCCATACAATTGCGCCAGAAAGATAACGGCAATACTCTGATATAAGGTTGATCCATCCAGATTAAAGGAGTAGCCGGTAGGAATAACGAAGCTGGTAATGGATTTAGGTGCACCATACGCTTCCATTTTCTCAATCATTTTCGGCAGTGCGGTCTCTGAACTGGAAGTAGAAAAAGCAACAATCAGTTCGTCTTTGAGGATTTTGATAATGGTGAAGATGTTAAAACGACAGAAGTAGGCAACACCACCCAAAATAACCAATGTAAAGACAAACATGGCCAGATAGACGATAACGATTAATTTCATTAACGGTATCAGAGAACCAAAACCAAATTTACTGATGGTTACGGTCATCAATCCAAATACACCAATCGGGGCATAACGCATTATCATATTGGTGATTTTAAACATTACATCTGAAATTACTTTCAGGAAATCTGAAAAGAACAGACGCTGACTGTCTGGCAGTTTGGTCAGACCTAAGCCAAAGAATACACAGAAAAAGATCACCGGCAAAATCTCGCCACTACTCAGTGAATCAAATATGTTGCTTGGAATCATATCCAGTATCATGACAACCAGCCCATGTGGTTTATCAGCCAGTTCACTGCTTTTCTGTACAAACTGAGTCACGCTGCTGTGATGCAGATTGGTAATATCAATACCACTGCCGGGTTGAAATATATTACCAAAAAGTAAACCAACACCAATTGCTACCGTAGTAACGATTTCAAAATAGAGAATGGTTTTACCACCTAAGCGCCCCAGACTTTTGGAATTGCCCAAACCGGCAATACCTAATGTCAAAGTGCTGAGAATAATCGGTAAAACGATCATTTTAATCAAACGGATGAAGATATCACCCATAGGTTGGAGTACATTGACTACCCAAGAATTGTATGTAGCATAATATGGGTGCGACGGGTCAGACATTGTATGCAGATACAATCCAGCCAATATACCTAATATTAAGGCAAACAGAATTTGCCAGGCCAAATTACGGCTATATTTTTTAATTATCGATAACATAGTCGTCCTTAAAATGTTTGATGATATAGTTCTTATAAAAAAGACAGCATGCCTTAGCCAAAAGGACGGTTTAATTCTATCCTTTTGTCTTTTAATTTAGTGTTTAAAAATGGAGAAAATGAGGATGGGTATAAATTACTTGACGATTGTGACGTGCAAAACCCACCAGCGTAATATTAGCTTTTTGAGCCAAATCAATAGCATAGGTTGTAGGCGCTGAAACGGCCACGATGCAACCTATGCCGGTTATTGCTGATTTCATTACCACTTCAAAACTGGCACGACTCGACAATACCACAAAACCATGCTTCCAATCTACTTTTGTGTGCAATCCCCAGCCAATGATTTTATCTAAAGCGTTATGTCGACCCACATCTTCACGCATGGTAACAATGTCACCAGAGTGTTGAACCCAAGCCACACCATGTACCGAGCCGGTTTGTTTACGCAAAGTCTGATGATAGTTAAAATCGGTCAAGGCGCGTTTAATTGCCTCGACGCTAATCGCGGTATAATGTTCAACTTGTGCTATTTGTGGCTGAACGGCATTGAGGCTATCGATACCACATAAGCCACAACCGCTGCGTCCACTCATTTGTCGGCGACGGTTTTTGAGGCGCGCAAAAGCTGCTGATGCAAGTTGGATATTGGCAATAATACCATTAATTTCTTCCTCAATATCAATAGAATAAATTTGTGATACATTCTCAATAATTCCTTCACTCAGGCTAAAACCAAGCACCAACTCAGCAATATCTGCAGGAGTAGCCATCAGAACGACATGTGAAATACCATTGTAAACCAGAGCTATAGGTACTTCTGCGCTGATGTAATCTTTGTTTGAAGTGCATTGTCCATCTTGCACCACCTGAATTGGACGCAATTGAGCAGATTTATTAGTCATGAATGAATTCAGTGTTTAGCAATATTTTATATTTTGTCTTTTTGATTGCTTAGTGCGCTAAAAATCGATTATCAATATTGATTGCTAAAAGATTATTCTGGGTCAGAAAGTTGGGGATGACATTTTTGTTGTTCTCTCTCATCTTTTTTTGCCATTAATTCCCGATACCAGCGTGGATGATGCTTTTTAGCCCAAGCTTGTGTGACCACTCCTTCTACCATTGCCGGGATGGTACCTTTGATCCATAATGCAGCATAAACATGAATAATAATGCTCACGATCAGTAATATTGCAGAAGCTGAATGAATGAGCAAGGCCAGACGGACAACCCAAATAGGAAAATAGCCTGAAAAAAACTGACGCCAAGCTATCAGTCCGCTAACCATTAACAATATCATACAGATTGTCATTAACCAGAACATGATTTTTTGGCCGGCGTTGTATTTACCAGTATCGCCAACTTCTCTACCCAATAAAATATGTTTAATCCCTTTAATCCATTTTAGATCTTCGCCATTAAAAGAGTTGTGTTTGAAATAACGGAAAAATTGGATAAAAAAACCAAGGAACATGACTACACCGATAAAAGGATGCAGAATACGTGCCAGTTGGGGAGAGCCAAAAATGTTCGTTAACCAGAAAAAAGAAGGGTAGAAAAAACCCAGCCCAGACACAGCCAATAAGACGAAAGTTCCGGCAACAACCCAATGGTTAAAACGTTCTGATTTTTTGTAACGTTGAATAAGTAGTTTTTTCATTATGCATCACCTCTGTCTTTGAGGATATCTCCTTCGCGATCAAGTACTTCTTCCTGATCATCTTCGGGACGATTGGGGCCTATGGTTATGTAATGCAACCAACCGGTGAACGCGGCAGCGGCGATCCCGAAAGCTGCTATTGGCTTGAGCATACTTTTCCACAGTTTTACAGTCGTGCTGATTTGTGGGTTATCTGGTAAGCCGTGATACAGGCTGGGTTTATCAGCATGATGTAACACATACATAACATGTGTACCACCCACACCCTGTGGATCATATAGTCCTACTTTATCAAAACCACGCTGTTGTAAATCTTTAATACGCTCTGAAGCCATAAATTTCATATCTTCTTTACTCCCAAAATGAATGGCACCAGTTGGGCAAGTTTTTACGCAGGCAGGTTCCTGCCCTACTGCAATACGGTCAGAGCATAATGTGCATTTATAGGCACGATGGTCTTTTTTGGAGATTCGCGGAATATTGAACGGACATCCAGAAATACAATAGCCACAACCAATACAGTTCTCCTGATGAAAATCTACGATTCCATTTTCAAATTGTACGATTGCACCGGGCGATGGACAGGCCTTAAGACAGCCCGGTTCAGCACAATGCATGCAACCGTCTTTACGTATTAACCATTCTAATTTTCCATACTCTTCTGTTTCGGCAAAACGCATCACTGTCCAGCTATCAGCGCTAAGATCAATTGGATTATCATAAACGCCATGATTGGTCCCTACTTCGTCTCGAATATCGTTCCACTCTGAGCAGGCCGCCTGACATGCTTTACAACCGATACAGCTTGAAACGTCAATCAATTTGGCCACTTCGATCGGTTTTCGTGCCTGAGGTAAAGGAGTAAGCTGGTTGGTAGCTGAACGACGTTTGATATCTAATGATTGCAATGGCATAAGTTACTCCCAATTATGCTTTTTCAATATTACACAAAAAGGTTTTATATTCTGGCGTCTGCGTATTGCAATCGCCAACAAAGGGAGTAAGCGTATTAATCAGAAATTGTTTTTTCTCACCCACATTTACCCAGCCACCATGCAATGGAATACCAATCTGATGAACAGTCTGACCATTAATATTTAGTGGGCGCATTCGTTTGGTAACGACGGCTTTAGCCTCTACCCAGCCGCGTTTGGTGCTGATTTTAACGGTATCACCCTTGCCAATACCTTTCTGCTTGGCTAATTCTTCGCTAATTTCCACAAACTGCTCTGGTTGGGCAATCAGCAATAATTTCACCGATTTAGTCCAGAACTGGAAGTGCTCAGTGAGTCGATAGGTTGTACCGACACAGGGGAATTCGTTTTTATGTCCGATTCTTGCTTTAACGCTGTCAAATATGCGCACAGCCGGCGTATTTAATACCTTTGGATAGAGTAAATTTTTTCCGATTGGTGACTCAATCGGCTCATAAAAGCTAGGGAAAGGACCGTCTACTAATTTTTTGGTACAAAACAGACGTCCGACACCTTCTTCATTCATGATAAATGGATTCATAGCGGTGTCTGGAGCTTGATCGGCTTTATAATCTGCAACATCAGCACCTGTCCATTTTGCGCCGTCCCATTCAATTAATTTTCTTTCTGGATCCCATGCTCGTCCAGAAGGATCACAGGAAGCACGATTATAAAGAATGCGACGATTAGCCGGCCATGCCCAAGCCCAGCCGGGAGTATTACCCAGTCCAGAATTGCTGTTATCGCGGCGTGCCATCTGATTACCATTTTTTGTCCAGGAACCAGCAAAAATCCAACAGGCACAAGCAGTGGAGCCATCGTCACGTAACTGCGCAAATCCATCTAGTTGTCCGCCTTTAGGCACAATGATGTTACCTTTATCATCCTTAAGATCGGTAAGTGCCCAGCCATTGGACTCCTGCGCCATTTCCTCTGGTGTTGGTGAATGCGCCACTTTATATGGCCAGCTCAGATTAATGATAGGTTCTGGAACTTTTCCGCCCTCTTTTAAGTACATTTCCTTGAGACGCAAATGTAGTTGCGCCAGTATTTCCAGATCAGATCTTGCTTCATCCGGTGGTTCAGCTCCGGCATAATGCCATTGCAGCCACCGCGAAGAGTTTACGATAGAGCCATTTTCTTCCGCAAAACAAGGGACTGGCAAACGGAAAACTGTAGTTTGGATAGATGCTGAATCAACATTATGAGCATCACCATGGTTTTCCCAGAAAGTTGCTGTTTCGGTATTCAATGGATCCATGACAATCATCCATTTAAGTTTGGAGAATGCCTCAACAACACGATTTGAATCAGGGAATGAACCCATTGCATTGAAACCTTGTACCAGCAAACCATGCATTTGTCCCTGATACATCATTTCAGCCATTTGCATCACATCATACATTTTGTCCCATTTGGGCAACCAGTCATAACCCCAGTTATTTTCTTTCGTGGCATGCTCACCAAAGAACCATTTCAGCAGACTTACCATAAATTTAGGCGTATTGCCCCAGTAATTAAGCTGACCCGGACTCATGGGTTTAGGTGTTTGTACATGCAAATATTCGGCAAATGTCGGATTTTTCTTTTCGTTTGGAAGGCTCAGATAACCGGGCAAACTAGTTGAAAGTAAGCCTAAATCTGATAAACCTTGTATATTGGAATGACCACGCAAAGCATTTACGCCACCACCAGCAACACCAATATTACCCAGAATTAACTGTATCATGGCCATGGTACGAATATTCTGTGAGCCATAAGTATGCTGAGTCCAGCCTAAAGCATAAAGTATGGTACCAGCTTTATTTTTGGCAGACGTTGCCCCCAATGCTTCACACACTTGCAGAAAATCTGCAATCGGAGTACCGGTAATTTTATGCATCATTTCCGGTGTATATTGGGCATAATGATTTTTCATCATTTGCCAGACACAACGCGGATTCTGTAATGAAGGATCTATTTTGGCATTACCTTGTTCATCCAGCTCATATGTCCAGCTATCATTGTTGTATACTGCTCCTCCTTTGGCACCAGCAGGTGCGGCCATAGGTGCAATATCACCATCTTTCGGGGTATAGTTAGCGTGTCCTGAAAATAAACCTTCATTAAAACCAAAGCCTTCGGCAACGATAAAAGAGGCATTGGTGTAGTTTTTGACATAATCCCACTGAACTTTGTTATTTTTAATTAGCCAGTTAATTACTGCCCCCAGAAACGCAATGTCTGTTCCTGATCGTATTGGTAAATAGTGATCTGCTACAGAAGCAGTACGATTAAAGCGCGGATCACAAACAATTAATTTCGTTCCTTTTTGTTTTTTTGCTTCAATGACCCATTTAAAACCAACTGGGTGTGCTTCGGCCGCATTCCCTCCCATGACCAATATAAAGTCAGCGTTCTGAATATCTGTCCAGGTATTAGTCATTGCACCACGACCAAATGTTGCTGCTAATGCTGATACTGTTGGGCCATGACACACTCGAGCTTGGGAATCGGTGCCAACTAACCCAAGTGAACGCATGAATTTTTGTGTCAGAATACCGGTTTCATTTGAGCTGGCCGATGCACATAACATCCCCACGCTTTCCAGACGATTGATGGTGATACCTTCGGTATTTTTTTCTTTCAGATTGGCATCACGTTCATCTTTAATCAGTCTTGCTATCCGATCTAGCGCTTCATCCCAACTAATATTTTTCCATTTATCCGCGCCCGCTTCCCGCACCTGAGGATAGAGTACACGATTGGGGCTATTGACAAAGTCAATCAAGGAAGCCCCTTTGGGACAAAGACTACCCCGACTAACTGGATGATCAGGATCCCCTTCTATATGAAATATTTTCTTTTTGGCATTTATCGCACCATCACCGATACTATAAAGTAAGGTGCCACACCCTACTGAGCAATAGGTACAATTATTTCTGGTTTCTGTTGCTCGTAATAATTTATATTGGCGCACTTCAGCAAATGCGGTAGCCGGAGCCATTCCCAGAACTGCTAGTCCTGTAGCACTTGCTCCTGCTGCCGTTACCTTAAAAAACTGGCGTCTGGTCAGGTTCATGATGTGTCCTAAATAAAATTTTATTGTTTTCTGCAATACGTTAATTTCATAAAGCATTGATTAACGCATTATTTATAATTCCTTTAATTATATCGCATTATAGTCTTAGTGAAATAGATTATGAAGATTAATATTTTAATTTAAATATAAATAATCAGATGTAAAGCATACTCTTAATATTATTTTTATTATGAAATGTTGTTTATGCGCAAATAAATAAATAATTCTATTAATTACAAATAGATGTTATAGAATTTTTCTCTATATTTTAATAATACTTAATTTTATCATTTCTCAGTATCATGAAACATTAACAGATTTGTGTACTTAATTAATGCACATAACAAAACTTGATTTCCCATCGTTATATAATTTAGTATATAACGATGGCTTATTAATTGATAACGATGTCATTTAAACATCAGACAGTTAATTATTCAATATGATTATTATTAAAGGGTGAAATAATGAGTTTAAATCGAAAATATTTTTCTGCGTTTGTGCTCTCACTTAGTCTCTTTACACTAAATACCGCGATATATGCGGCTAATATTACAGTTTCTGCTGCCGCTAGTTTAACGAATGCATTTAATGATATTGCGAAAGCATATGAACAACAATATCCTGGTGATAAAATTATGCTAAATTTCGGCGCTTCAGGTTCGCTGTTACAACAAATCCAAAATGGTGCTCCGGTAGACGTGTTTGCTTCTGCAGATCAGGAGACCATGGATCAGGCGCAGACTAAAAAACTGGTTAAGGCTCAAGATCGAAGCAATTTTGTTAACAATACCTTGGTTTTGATCACCCCTAAAAAATCTACTTTAAAAGTAAAAGGATTAAACGATTTACAACAGCCAGCAATCAAACATATTGCATTAGGTAACCCTGCCTATACGCCAGCAGGCCGATATGCCAAAGCTGCTATGCAACAAAATAAAGTTTGGGCGAATGTAGAAGCAAAAATTGTCAATGTTAACAATGTGCGTCAGGCATTGGATTATGTTGCCAATGGTTCTGCTGAAGCGGGATTTGTTTTTGCAACTGATGCTGCTTTGATGCCTGACAAAGTCAATGTTGCCACAACTGTGCGGACAACCAAACCAATCAGTTATCCCATTGCTAAAGTAGCATCAAGTAAGCACCCCAGTGAAGCTGCCAAATTCATTGGCTTTATCCGTTCAGCGAAGGGTCAGCAAATTTTAAAACGCTACGGGTTTCAGAGTGCACACTAATTATTATATTCATTTAATTTTTCAAAACGGGAGCAGCTAATGGAGTCTGTATGGGTTGCTCTTGTACTTTCATTAAAAGTGGCGTTCTGGGCTACTTTTATTAATTTAATTATAGGTGTAGGCTCAGGTTATATACTGGCGCGCAAAAATATTTGGGGCAAAGAGTTAATCGATACTGTATTAACATTACCGATGGTAATGCCGCCAACAGTACTAGGATATTACCTGCTAGTACTAATCGGTAAAAATGGTTTCATTGGTCAATGGCTGGAACAATATTTCAATTTTAATTTGATTTTCACCTGGCAGGGTGCAGTCATCGCCGCCACCATTGTCTCTTTTCCGTTAGTCTTTAAACCCGCTCGAGCAGCATTTGAATCACTTGATTCACAGCTTGAACAAGCAGCACGCGTGCTGGGTATAAGTAATGCGGGTGTATTTTTGCGAATTACTCTGCCTTTGGCATGGCGTGGAATTCTAGCTGGGGTTTTATTGGCGTTTGCACGCAGTCTAGGGGAATTTGGTGCAACACTGATGGTAGCTGGCAGCATTCCTGGACAAACGCAAACTTTATCTATTGCCGTATACGAAGCAGTACAGTCCGGTGATGATCATTTGGCCAACATATTAGTGCTGATTATTTCGGTAGTGTGCATTGTTCTACTATTAATTATGAGCAAGTTACTTTCCGGTAAAATTCCTACCCAGAATTTGAAATGATCACCTCTGTTTACCAGTCATTCATGGTAAGGATTATTAATTAGCCAGTTTTTTTATATGTTTAAACTGAATTTTCAAAAAAAAATCCACCGTCTGGATGGTAAAGATTTCAATTTGCAAGTTAAACTGCAAACTAATCATCCTCGTACCATTATTATGGGCGCTTCGGGGAGTGGTAAAAGTTTAACTTTAAAAGCCATTGCCGGTTTAATTACTCCGGACCATGGTCATATCTCCATCGCTGATAATGTTCTTTTTGACGAGCAGCAACAAATCAATTTACCACCACAAAAGCGTAAACTGGCTTATGTTTTTCAAGATTATGCATTATTTCCACATTTAAATGTTCGCCAAAATATTGCCTGTGGCATTAAACAGGGTTTGCTGAATCCAGCTAAAAACTGCCGGCAGACTGAAGTTGAGTATTGGCTGGATGCTATGCAGTTAAATCCGGTTGCTAATGAATATCCGGCTACTTTATCGGGTGGGCAACGCCAGCGAGTGGCTTTGGCTCGTGCATTAATTACTAATCCACAAACTATTTTACTGGATGAACCATTTTCTGCTTTAGACACTCAATTACGTGTACAACTACGTCGTGAACTCAGAGAGTGGCAAGAAAAATTAGCTTTGCCAATGCTTCTTATTACCCATGATCCAGAAGATGCAGCAGCTTTTGACGGCTGTATCTGGCAAATGGATAATGGGAAGATAATTTCAGCTTCTTCAGGTAGTCACGATGAATGAATTTAATGTTGACAGTGAATTGCTACCAACCATTAATGGACAGCGTATTGGAAACAGCAAACGTATTGCTTTACTGGAATATATTGAACAATACGGTTCTATTACCCAGGCAGCCAAAGCAGTACCAATGAGCTACAAAGCTGCCTGGGATGCCATTGATGCAATTAATAATTTATCAACACAACCATTGGTTGAGCGTCAAACTGGCGGTCAGGGTGGTGGAAAAAGTGCACTGACAGAATTTGGTCGGGATTTTTTAAGTTATTACCGTGAAATGCACCAGCAGCATCAGCAACTATTACAACGCTTAAATAATCAGCAATCTACTCACTATGGTCTTTGGCAAAGAATGAATTTACAGCTCAGTGCTGACAATCAGCTACTTGGCCAAGTAAATAAGATTACTGTTGGCGCAGTAAATAACGAAGTACATCTTCAACTTAGCTGTGGACAGGAATTGGTTGCTATCGTGACACAACATAGTTGCGAACAAATGCAACTGGCTAAAGGTGTTGAAGTTGTTGCCATGATTCAGGCTTCTGCAATTCTGATTACTCTTGCAAATCATAATTTACAGGTTTCTGCTCGCAATCAGTTACGCGGGCAAATACGCAATATTGAAACTGGCACGGTTAACAATGTTGTTACTGCTCAAATCACGGATCAATTAACTTTATCAGCCAGTATTACCCGTACTAGTGCTGAAAATATGCAATTAAAAATAGGTGACAACATTATCCTACTAATCAAAGCACCAAGTATTATTTTAGGTCGATTACGAGAATATTAAAATTTTAAAAATACTCTATACTTATCAAAGTTCTATACCATCTCTAACAATTTATATTACTGTCCAATATCATTAAAATGTGTAAATATCCCATAGTTAGTACACAAACCAAGTAGAAAATCATGCTATTGGT
>CAMLPN010000051.1 GCA_946481965.1 uncultured Neisseriaceae bacterium
AAGGAGAAACATCTTATACCTTTAATCAAGTAGCCAAAGAAAAATATGATTTTGGTGGAAACTGGTGGGATAACGGTATAGGGGTGAATATGCGGCTGAATGGCAAACATAATCTATATGGCGATGTCGTTTATTCAGCAGGCAATAAATTCGATCGGAAACAGATTAATATAGGATATCGTTATAATTTTTAGTTCAAATCATATTTCTAATTAAAGCTTCAAATTAGGTGATGAAACTATAATCGCAGACTAATGTATAAAAGTCGGCTTAATGATGGTGGTTCCGTTAATTCTGGAACCTCCATTTTTACATTAAATTTATTTTTGGAAAATAAGGACAGGAGACATCGCTATTAGTTTTGATTCATGGGGTAATTATAAATTTGGTCGAAAACTAGGCTGTAATGTTTTTAAATGGGTACACCTAGCCATTAGTATCAATGGCCAGGTATTAATAATCTAATTGTTTAAAAATGAATCGGTACTTTTCTTTCGTTAATACTTATCAGCTGTTGACAGATATTTATTGCTGCATGAGTTTATATATCTGAATAAGCGGATAATGATTCAGAGTAAGTCTTTTTCATGCTGCTCCATCCAGTTTGCGATGGAAACTAAAGCTGGTTTTAAAGTTTTTCCCAGTGTTGTTATCTGGTATTCGACTTTAGGTGGCACTTCCGGGTAGAGCTTTCTGGTAATTAATCCTTTCTGCTCAAACAGTTTTAGCTGTTTTGTTAATTCTTTTTGGGTTATTGGTGTGAGGGCGCGCCTTAATTGGCCAAAACGAATAGGTTCATTAGTAATAATCAGGCGATACAGGATAGGAATAGCCCACTTTCCTGAAATTAGGCTAATAAATTTAACCATAGGGCAATGATAGGCTTTGGTGATATTTTTTTCAGTAGACATAACTATTTTCCATTAGTATCTCTTTGGTACCTACTTTCATAAGTAAACTAGTTAAATTATACTAAATTTTATTTTTGAAAGGGAATATATGAATAGGCTAACGGGTAAATATACACTGATTACAGGCGGAAGTAGTGGAATAGGGCTGGCAACTGCCAGAGAATTTATTGCCGAAGGTGCGACAGTAGCCATAACCGGCAGAAATAAAGACAGATTACTGGCAGCGAAGCAGGAATTAGGTGCAGATGTAATAATATTGCAAAGTGATACTTCTGATGTTGAAGAACAAAAGCTTCTGGCTGCACAGTTAACCAAAATGTGGCCCAGATTAGATGCTGTATATATTAATGCGGCCGATGTCACTCATCTGCCGGTAACTGATTGGAATGAAAATACTTTTGACAGGGTAATGAATACTAATTTCAAGGGGCCGTTTTTTCTGATACAGGCGCTGTTACCTTTGCTGGCTGATCCCTGTTCGGTTATTTTGTGCGGTACGGTAAGTACTAAAATCGGTTTACCGCAAAGCAGCATTTATGCTGCCAGTAAAGCAGCTCTCTGTTCATTAGCTAAGACACTGTCAGGAGAGTTGATATCCAGAAATATTCGCTTCAATTGTTTAGTGCCAGGACCAACGGATACGCCAGCACATATGAATTTAAATTCTACTGATCCAGATGCAGTCAAACGTTTACAGCAGGAAATTAAGGCATTAGTACCACTAGGGCGTATGGGCAGACCGATAGAGCTGGCTAAAGCAGCCACTTTTCTGGCTTCGGATGAATCATCTTTTATGCTAGGCGCGGAAATACTTGTGGATGGTGGAGTAGGTAACATCTAATTTAATAAAAAATAATGATGTTATTTGCGTAAATTTAGTAACAAATCGCGAAAGGCATTCGGATCTTTGATAAAGGTGATTTCGCCGGCTTGCGGAAAATGATAATCAAGCAGGCGAGAAACCCAGAAACGGATACAAGCAGCGCGCTGGACAATAGGAAAGTAATCCTGTTCAGCAGGTGTGCGTGGGCGAATGGTATCATAGCCACAGATAAAGGCTTGTTGCAGATTCTGATCAATATGATTATCTGCCCGACGCGCCCAGTCGTTAACAGCTATAGCAAGATCATACATAAAGTTGCCGTTACAGGCATAATAAAAATCGATAAAGCCGGCTACCTGTTCACCATCCAGTAACACATTATCACGGAATAAATCAGCATGAATAATGCCAGATGGTAAATTGGTTTGTTCATGTTGATCAAAGAAGGTAATTTCTGTTTGCAATAAATGCAGATCTTCTGGATTGAGAAATGGTGATAAGCGTTTGCAGGCTTCTTGCCACCAATTGGTGTAGCGCGGATTTGGCATTTTTTGCGGAAAATTGCCGCCGGCCAGATGCATTTTCGCCAGCATAGCACCTGTATTGAAACACTGTTGTACTGAAGGGCTGCTGGTATCACTACCGCTCAGGCAGGTAACCAAACAGGCTGGCTTGCCAGCTAATGTACTATCAAGACGCCCGTCAGTTCGGGCAATCGGTGCAGGGCAGGCGACGTTATGAGTACTCAGATGCTGGGTTAATTCTAGATAAAAAGGCAGTTCAGTTTGTGCCATGGCTTCAAAGACAGTCAATACATAGCGTCCCTGTGTGGTAGTCAGAAAATAATTGCTGTTGGTCACGCCCTGAGCGATACCCTGTAAATTAATAAACCGACCTATGTGATAGTCACGCAGAAAGTTGCGCATTTCATCATCGCTAACGCTGGTATAAACCGACATAAATATGACCACTAAACAGAATTAAACAAGGAATTTAGACCTGAGACAGAATGTAAGCATGATGGCAACCACGGGCAGATGTCAAGTATTTATTACAATGTCAGGCTGGCTAAATCTACTGATAATAGTGATTAATTTTTACTTGGAACTACGGAAAGAATTTATGATGTTATCGATAGGTAATAAAATAAATTCTTAGTGCTGAGAAGCATTAATTAGTATGTTGTCTTCAATATGATTGAATAATCCGATTCAACCTCAGTTATTTATTTTCTTACTAAAAGGTTAATCACAATAAATTAACGCTTTTGTTAGCACACAATATCAGCACTGATATAAGTCACATTGTACTTTGCTGCAAACCGAAAAGCTGTTAGGACTAAGTCTTTGAGATTACTGTAGCAATGAGGAACATTATTATAAAAAATTAGTTTGGATAATATTTGTATTGCATATAATAAAAAGGCATAAGTGCATAGTTAAGGGTTATTTCACAATAAATAGACTTTTGCGTATCCTTGCCACTGATTAAGCCATCTCGGTTGTTAGCCGGCGCAGGAGTAAAAAATGTACCTACCTTTAATTGCCAATATGATTGTGTTTATTTTGTTGTTATGGGTGTTGTTTCGTACACAAGAGTACAAATGGAGTTTATCTAAAAAAGTATTATTAGGTATGGTACTGGGCATTACCTTTGGTTTGGGACTGCAATTGGTTTATGGTGCCGCGAGTCCGATTATGCAGGCTTCGATCCAATGGTTTAATGTAGTAGGCAATGGCTATGTAAAATTATTACAAATGATCGTGATGCCCTTGGTGTTTGCTTCTATTCTTAGTGCGGTGGCTAAGCTGCATAATGCTGCGCAATTAGGCAAAATTAGTGTGATGACGATAGGAATATTGTTACTGACTACCGCCATTGCTGCATTAATAGGTACTTTGTTAACCAGTGCTTTTGGACTGACAGCAAGTGGGCTGGTGCAAGGTGCGGCTGAAACTGAGCGTTGGCAAGCGATTCAAAGTAATTATGTTGGTAAGGTTGCTGATTTATCAGTCCCGCAATTGTTATTGTCGTTTATTCCCAAAAATCCGTTTGCTGATTTAACCGGCGCTAATCCAACTTCGATTATCAGTGTGGTTATTTTTGCGGCTTTTCTAGGTTTTGCTGCGCTGAGATTATTGAAAGACGAGACAGATAAAGGCGAGCTAGTATTACAGGCAATTGATGTATTGCAAAGTTGGATTATGAAGTTGGTACGGGTGGTGATGCAGTTAACTCCGTATGGTGTGCTGGCACTGATGACAAAAGTCGTGGCCGCTTCTAATGTTCAGGATATTATTAAGTTAGGCAGTTTTGTACTGGTTTCTTATTTGGCACTGGCTCTGATTTTTCTGGTACATGGTTTGTTACTGGGTATATTCGGTATTAGTCCGGTTAAGTATTTCCATAAGGTCTGGCCGGTACTGACTTTCGCTTTCACTAGTCGCTCCAGTGCTGCTTCTATTCCGCTGAATGTTGAAGCGCAGACTCAGCGTTTAGGCGTGCCTAAATCTATAGCCAGTTTTGCGGCTTCCTTTGGTGCCACTATCGGGCAAAATGGTTGTGCTGGACTGTATCCAGCGATGCTGGCAACGATGATTGCACCTACTGTAGGCATTAATCCGCTGGATCCTTTATGGATTATTTCCCTTGTAGGGATGGTAACCATTAGCTCGGTTGGCGTTGCCGGTGTCGGGGGCGGAGCTACTTTTGCTGCATTGATTGTTTTGCCGGCAATGGGCTTGCCGGTTACTTTAGTCGCATTGCTGATTTCAGTAGAACCTTTAATTGATATGGGGCGTACTGCGTTAAATGTTAGCGGAGCAATGACAGCCGGGATTCTGACCAGTCAATGGCTACATCAAACTGATGAAAAAATTCTCAACAGTACTGAGCATTCTGAATTGGTTTCATAAATTTAGTGCAAAAAGTCAGGCTGGCTAACCATAGCAGCATACCAGCCTGACATGTATGCTTTATAGGGGCAGGAAAGTGCGATCAAAAGTTGCGAAGCTTTAGCGAAATGATATGCTTTCAGGTGTAATAGTAATGAAAAATTAGTTATCTGATTATGATTAGCGGTTAAAGAAAGCATTAACCATTATTGGTCGTGATATATCATCAGTTATGTTGTTATTACATTATGTGCAGTGACTCTATAACTGGGTAGTTTATTACTTATAATAATCGCTAAAAATAAGTTGGTATTTTAATAATCGATATAATCATTTTCAGCATTCTGATCCATCATCAATTTATGATTTTGCAGCGTTTATTTTAACGTATGGATTAATTTGTTAAATAATCAGGATAATAATTTCACTGATGGTTAGAGATACATTTGGGGTTTTTGAACAAGTAGTAACTGTTATGTGGGCATTATTTTAGTTATGGTAATGTTGCCGGTTTTATCAATTTATCCGACTCGGCCACCAAAAAATAATAAAGTATTGAGACGATAAAAATAAAAAATGCACACTTGGATCTGCTGGCGATGCCAGACCTGAATAAGCATTGTATAGAAAAGAATATAAACAGATGATAAATAACGCCCAGCGTTATACTAATGCTTAAAGCACGATAGTTGCTGTTTATTCGAATAAAGTTGATGTAATAGGTCCAGACGGAAATAGGGATAAGCAAAAACAAGGCGGTTAGCAAGCCGGGATTGTATTGTTCGTAAAAGATAGCTGAGAAAGTGTGTGGAATGATGTTGATCAACATGATAGCTACTGTGAACGATGCCATCATTTTGGAATGTTTCTTCTGACCGATATAAGCCGCAAGCGGGCTTAGCAGCCATAGTAAGGGGATATTCACAGCAACATAAAGAATGTCGTTCACACCGCACTGTGCCAGAGTTGAAGTAATTGACTTCGGAAAACTATATCTTTTGCCGGTTAAATCAATGCCATATTCTTCGGCGTTGTGCAGCAAATAAGTGGCTGTACATAACCAGGCTAACCAGTAAGGATCATACCAGCGTTCTATGTTCAGATTATCACGCAGATAATTTGTAGCAAATAATAGAACCAGCATAAAAATGGCTGCTCCAAAACCTACCCATGGCCATATTCGGTAATACCAAGCAATATTATTGCTAAAAAACATTTTATATTCTCTTAAACTGCTATATAGTTACGAGAGCGGATTCTAGTGATATTTATATATTGTCATCAATCAACTTTACATGATGAGGTTATATCTCATTGTTCGGCTGATAAATTTGTTTACACTAAAATTGATTAATTACAGCAAAATAAATGAATATGGTGAATAAATAGATTTTGACGACTGGTTTTTATTTTGGGATTTAAATTTCCGCAACTAAGATCAATAGTATTATTTAGTAGCCAGCTGCTCAGTAGTTATTCGGATAATCAAATTAAATATAACGCTTGGTTTTAACATATAAAAAAGTGGACTTGAATAAGCCCACTTTTGTGATTAACTACTTTCAACAATATTTATTGTTAATCAGTCTTGATTTATAGTTTCTTTAAAACAATTTGTAACATGCGTCGAATCGGTTCTGCTGCACCCCATAAAAGCTGGTCACCTACGGTGAAGGCACTAATATATTCTGCGCCCATTCCCATTTTGCGAATACGTCCTACTGGTACAGTTAATGTACCTGTTACTGCCGCCGGGGTAAGTTCATGCATAGAAGCAGTTTTTTCATTAGGAACAACTTTGACCCAATCGTTGGCGCTAGCAAGGATTTTTTCAATTTCTTCTACAGGTAAATCCTGTTTTAGTTTCAGTGTTAATGCCTGACTGTGACAACGCATAGCACCGACCCGTACACACAATCCATCAATCACGATGGGTTGAGAGCTTCGTCCTAAAATTTTGTTCGTTTCGACTTCGCCTTTCCATTCTTCTTTGGATTGACCATTGCCGAGATCGGCATCAATCCATGGAATCAGGCTGCCGGCCAGTGGGACACCAAAATGTGCCTTTGGATAAGCATCACTGCGTAGAAAATCAGCAATTTTATGATCAATGGCCAGTATAGCACTGGCTGGATCTGCCAGTTCTGTTGTAACTTGTTCTTCAATGGCGCCCATTGCTCTGATCAGCTCACGCATATTTTGTGCACCGGCACCAGACGCTGCCTGATAAGTCATACTGGTAGCCCATTCAACTAAATCCTGTTTAAACAGACCATTCAGTGCTATCAGCATCAGTGATACAGTACAATTGCCACCAATAAAATTTTTAGTACCGTTGGCTAGTGCATTATCGATAACTTCGCGATTAACCGGATCAAGCACAATGACCGCATTATCAGCCATACGCAGGGTAGAAGCAGCATCAATCCAGTATCCGTTCCAGCCACGCTCACGTAAGGGCTGATGAGTCGCCTTGGTGTAATCTCCGCCCTGACAAGTGACAATAACGTCCATCTGTGCCAGTGCATCTAAATCATGAGCATTCAGCAAAGTTTTGACGGACTGACCAAAATCAGGAGCCGCTGTGCCACTGGCTGACGTTGAAAAAAAATGGGCATTGTTAATGTGCTTGAAGTCATTTTCTTCTTTCATTCGCTGCATTAACACTGAACCAACCATACCGCGCCAACCAACAAAACCAACTTTCACAGGATACTCCTTAAATTATTTAAAGTTATCTAAATTTTCTGCTGTCAGAATTTAATGTTGTCTTTTTAACCATAACTTGCGCTGTTTGTAAACCTTTATTTAAATAATGTCCCTATTGATTGTTGTGCTTATTCGGAAAATAACAGGATCCTGATGTTGCTTTACAACTAAATCAACCATCTGGATACAAATACCAATTCGGGTGTACACTCGCGCCTTTGTTATTCAGTTTGCAAAAACGATGAATTTACTGCGCACTTTGGCTAAAGTCAGTAGCATGACTATGTTGTCACGAATTTTGGGCTTTGTCCGCGATACCATTATTGCCCGAAATTTTGGTGCTGGCATGGCGACCGATGCGTTTTTTGTGGCATTTAAATTGCCCAATTTGCTTCGACGTATTTTTGCTGAAGGAGCTTTTGCACAGGCATTTGTGCCGATACTAGCCGAATATCGTGAGACACGTTCTCATGAAGCGACTAAAGCTTTTATCCAGCATGTCGCAGGTTTGCTGTCATTTGTGCTGGTGATTGTGACTGCTATCGGCATACTGGCTGCACCAGCTGTCATCTATATTTCTGCTCCCGGCTTTGAAAAAGATCCGGATAAATTTATGTTATCTGTGCAACTATTGCGGATTACATTTCCGTATATTTTTCTGATTTCCTTATCTGCGCTGGTTGGCAGTATCCTCAATACTTATCATAAATTTGTGATTCCTGCCTTTACGCCAACGTTTCTAAATTTGTCTTTTATCGTGTTTGCTTTGTGGCTGGCACCTTATTTTCATCCGCCTGTGCTGGCACTGGCGTGGGCAGTATTTGTTGGCGGACTGATACAATTGGTGTTCCAGCTACCGTTTCTGTTTAAACTGGGCTTTCTAACTGTACCCAAAATAAAATTCAAGGATCAGGCTGTTACCCGCGTCCTCAAACAGATGGCTCCGGCTATTCTTGGGGTGTCGGTAGCGCAAATATCGTTAGTAATCAATACTATTTTTGCTTCTTATTTGCAATCTGGTTCAGTATCGTGGATGTACTATGCCGATCGTTTGATGGAACTTCCTACGGGTGTGCTGGGTGTGGCGCTCGGTACGATTTTGTTGCCAACTTTATCCAAGCATTCGGCCAGTAATAATATTGCTGATTTTTCTGCATTATTGGACTGGGGCTTACGTTTGTGTATGCTGCTAACCTTGCCCGCAGCAGTCGGAATGGCAGTATTATCTTTTCCGTTGATTGCTACATTATTTATGTATCGGCAATTCAATGTTCATGATGCATTGATGACACAAGGAGCCTTGATCGCTTATGCTGTGGGGTTGATTGGTTTGATTGTCATTAAAGTTCTCGCTCCCGGATTTTATGCCCGCCAAAATATCAAAACGCCGGTGAAAATAGCTATTTTCACTTTATGCATGACTCAATTAATGAATTTACTATTTATCTGGAAATTGCAGCACGTTGGTCTGGCTCTGGCCATCAGTTTAGGTGCCTGTCTGAATGCGACTTTACTATTTACATTATTGCTGCGACAAGGTTTGTATAAACCAAATCCGGGCTGGATAGGTTTTCTCATACGACTGGCGGTGGCCTTGCTGGTAATGGGTGGCGGATTGTGGGCACTACAGCAGTGCATTCCCTTTAACTGGCATACTAGCGGGCTGGCAAAAGTTGGACAGTTAAGTGCCTTAATTTTAGCGGGAATAGTTTTATATTTTGGTGCATTGTTTGCAATGGGCTTTCGGGTACGTGATTTTCGACGTTCTGAATTGTGATAATTGTGTAGTTTTACCATCGAAACCTATAAAATTGATAGCTTACTAGATTATAGTCAATATATCGGTATTGGAAAAAATTCGCTCTTTTTTCTGTGCGTTAATAATACGCAATCAATAGTTGAATGCCAGACTAAGTATCATTATAAATAAGGAAAAAATTCTATTCTTAAGATAAAAATAATTTGAAAATTTGGTCTATAAATATTCTATTCGCTCAATTAAAAACGAAGGATTTTATTTTTTGTTTTGCCAGTTGACTGAGAATAAATGTATTTTAATTTCGTACTGAAAATTAAAAAATTCATGTAAATTTATTTGCGTTCAAATTCTTTTAATTCTTCTGCAATAAAATATTTCACCAGTTCGCAAAACAGGGACTTGATTACGTCTCCGTTCAGTCCCTGCTCATCTGCCCATTGTTTGCGTTTTTCAAGCATGCTGTTAAAACGTTCATTCGCTTGTACGTCTTTAGCATTCATTTTAAATTTACTAGCCGCTTTGACATATTCAAAGCGGGCGGAAAGTAACTGGATCACCGCATAATCAATATGATCTATTTCTGTACGAATGTCATTTATGCCGTGGCAGTCCTCAGGTTTATATATTTGATTATATGCCATTGTATTTATTAATTTTTATTTCCATGATGTCTGTATTGTAAAACTGATATAAGTGGCAGTACAGTTAAAAAATGATAATTTTACAAATTAATATTATTATTAGATATATGCTAAATTAAATTAATTAAATATATGAAATGTAATATTTTATTATGATAATTATTTTAACCCAAAAGCATAAATTGCTTTAATGAGTATAACTGACCGAAATAAATGAAAAAATCCATGATTGACTTTTGCTGTTTTCTGGTTACAAAAAATATGAGAAACCAAACGTAATACCGAATAAATGCTAATGAGAATAATTCTCAATATCCTATTGAAAACATTATTTTTTTATTTTCTTTTAATGTAATACGCGCTTTTAATAACGTTCGAAATTAGTTACAATACATCAATTTTACCAATATTTGCATAAGGTCGGCGCAGTTATGTTGGCGAATTATTTCCCCATATTAATATTTGTTCTGGTTGGCTTTGCCGCTGGTGTTCTGTTTATCTCTCTCGGTTTATTGCTAGGACCGAACCGGCCATACAAAATGAAACAGGAACCGTTTGAGTGCGGTTTCGAAGCTTTTGAAAATGCACGAATGAAATTCGACGTGCGTTACTATCTGGTAGCCATTTTATTCATCCTGTTTGACCTTGAAGTTGCCTTTATGGTGCCCTGGGCTGTTGTATTTAAAGAGCTGGGCGCATACGGATTCTGGTCAATGATGGTGTTTTTGCTGATTCTGGTTATCGGCTTTATTTATGAATGGAAAAAAGGCGCTCTGGAATGGGAATAGAAGGCGTTTTAAAAAAAGGATTTGTCACAACCACTGCCGATACCGTACTCAATTATGTGCGTACTGGTTCGTTGTGGCCGGCTACTTTTGGACTGGCCTGTTGTGCTGTGGAAATGATGCAGGCCGGTGCTGCCCGTTATGACCTTGATCGTTTTGGCATTATTTTCCGTCCTTCACCACGTCAGGCTGATTTAATGATTGTGGCTGGTACTTTGTGTAACAAAATGGCACCAGCCTTGCGGCGTGTTTATGACCAGATGGCTGAACCGCGCTGGGTATTGTCGATGGGTTCCTGTGCTAATGGCGGCGGATATTATCATTACTCTTATTCTGTGGTTCGCGGCTGTGACCGGATTGTACCGGTTGACGTATATGTGCCCGGTTGCCCGCCAACAGCTGAAGCCTTGGTTTATGGACTGTTGCAATTGCAGCTGAAAATTAAACGTACTGCCACTATCGCGCGTGTATGAAAGTGAGGGGAATATGGCAGATATAACCATACTGAAAGCCACTTGTGAAAAAATTTTTGGCGATAAAGTACGTTACTGTCTTGACCGTGGTGAACTAACGTTGGAATGTACTGCGGTTGATTATCATCAGCTGATGCAAACTTTACGCGATCATGAAGAGTTGAAATTTGAAACCCTAATAGATCTGTGCGGCGTTGATTACCAGAGTTATAAAAATGAGCCATGGAAAGGTAAGCGTTTTGCCGTGGTCAGTCATCTTTTGTCTGTCAGCCATAACTGGCGCGTACGTGTGCGTGTCTGGGTGGATACTGAAGATTTGCCCACCGTCGATTCTGTCGTTGATATCTATAACGGTGCTAATTGGTATGAACGTGAAGCATTTGATATGTTTGGTATCTTATTTAATAACCACCCCGATCTACGCCGTATTTTGACCGATTATGGTTTTGTCGGTCATCCGTTTCGCAAAGATTTTCCTGTTTCCGGCTATGTTGAAATGCGTTATGACGAGGCTGAAGGTCGCGTCATTTATCAGCCGGTTACGATTGAGCCGCGTGAAATTACTCCGCGCGTGGTGAGAGAGGAGCAGTACGGTGGCTAAGTTACGCAATTACACCATTAACTTTGGACCGCAACATCCGGCTGCACATGGCGTATTGCGCCTGATTCTGGAAATGGACGGTGAAAATATCGTTCGTGCCGACCCACATATCGGTCTCTTGCACCGCGGCACAGAAAAGCTGGCTGAATCGCGCACCTATTTGCAGGCCTTGCCTTATATGGATCGTCTGGATTACGTATCCATGATGTGTAATGAGCAGGCGTATTGTCTGTCGGTGGAGCGCTTGCTGAATATCGAAGTACCGGTTCGCGCTCAATATATCCGAGTAATGTTTGCCGAAATTACCCGTATCCTCAATCATCTAATGGGTATTGGTTCTCATGCACTGGATATTGGTGCCATGACGGTGTTTCTCTATGCTTTCCGCGAACGGGAAGACCTGATGGATATCTATGAGGCGGTATCAGGTGCGCGTATGCATGCAGCTTATTTCCGCCCGGGAGGTGTATACCGGGATTTACCGGATACCATGCCTAAATATGAAGCCAGTAAATATCGTAGTGCCAAAGTTTTACAAAAACTGAATGCCAGTCGTGAAGGTACCTTACTGGACTTCATTGAAGACTTTACCAACCGCTTTCCCGCCTGTGTGGATGAGTATGAAAACCTGCTCACGGATAACCGTATCTGGAAGCAGCGTACAGTCGGTATCGGTGTGATATCCCCAGAGCGTGCTCTGCAAAAAGGTTTTACCGGAGTGATGTTGCGTGGTTCCGGTATTGAATGGGATATACGTAAAAAACAGCCATATGACGCCTATGCACAAATGGATTTTGATATTCCAGTGGGTCTGAATGGTGACTGCTATGACCGTTATCTGTGCCGTATTCATGAGATGCGTCAGGCCAACCGTATTATTCGGCAGTGTGTTGACTGGCTGAAAGCCAATCCGGGACCAGTAATTACTGATGACCATACAGTGGCTCCACCACGTCGTACTGCTATGAAAGAGGGGATGGAAGAGTTAATTCATCACTTTAAATTGTTTACTGAAGGTATGCATGTGCCTGAGGGCGAGGTTTATGTACCTACCGAGCATCCTAAAGGTGAGTTCGGGGTCTACCTGATTTCTGATGGTGCTAATAAACCCTATCGAATGAAAATTCGTGCTCCGGGTTTTGCTCATTTGCAAGGTATGGATGAAATGGCTCGCGGTCACATGCTGGCGGATGTGGTCGCCATTATTGGTACACAGGATATCGTTTTCGGGGAGGTGGATAGATAATGTTGTCCGCTGATAGTTTAAAACAGATTGATTCAGAACTGGCAAAATATCCGGCTGATCAACGCCGCAGTGCCATTATGTCTGCCTTGCGCATTGCACAAACTGAAGTTGGCTGGCTACAGCCTGAAGTGATTGAGGAAGTGGCCGATTATATCGGTATTTCACCGGCACAGGCTTTAGAGGTGGCTACTTTTTATAATATGTATAACCTGAAACCGGTGGGTAAATACAAGCTGACCGTATGCACCAATCTACCCTGTGCTCTGCGTGGTGGGGTGAATTCAGGTGAATATCTGCAAAAACGTCTGGGTATCCGCTATGGTGAAACCACCGCTGATGGAAAATATACGCTGGTTGAAGGTGAGTGTATGGGGGCCTGTGGCGATGCGCCAGTAATATTAGTTAACAATCATAAAATGTGTAGCTTTATGAGCGAAGAAGCCATTGAAGCGAAACTGGCGGAGTTGAACTGATGGCAATGCATCAAAAGGGCGTGATTTTTGATCAGGTCGATACGTCAGACCCGAATTGTTGGACGCTGGAAGCTTATATAGCGCGTGGCGGATATCAGGCTTTGAGAAAGATCATCAGTGAAAATGTATCGCAGGATGATGTCATTGCTGAACTTAAAGCTTCAGGTTTGCGCGGTCGGGGTGGGGCAGGATTTCCTACCGGACTGAAATGGAGTTTTATGCCTCGTTCTTTTCCGGGCACCAAATATATTGTGTGTAATACCGATGAGGGTGAACCGGGCACATTTAAAGATCGTGATATTGTGAATTTTAATCCACATGCATTGATTGAGGGCATGGTAATTGGTGGCTATGCCATGGGTGCTACTGCTGGCTATAACTATATCCATGGTGAAATTTTCGAAAGTTACCAGCGCTTTGAAACGGCTCTACAGCAGGCACGGGCTGCTGGTTTTGTCGGGCAAAATATTTTAGGTAGCGATTTCTGTTTCGAACTACACGCTCATCATGGTTATGGTGCTTATGTGTGTGGTGAAGAGACTGCTTTGCTGGAATCACTGGAAGGTAAAAAGGGGCAGCCACGCTTCAAGCCACCTTTTCCGGCTTCATATGGTTTGTATGGTAAACCAACAACTGTCAATAACACTGAGACTTTCTCATCAGTGCCTTTCATCATTCGTGACGGTAGTCAGCAATTTGCTGATAAAGGTATTCCCAATAATGGCGGTACCAAGCTTTTCTCAGTTTCCGGTCATGTAGAGCGTCCCGGTAACTATGAAATTCCGTTAGGCACTCCGTTTAAAGATTTACTAGCCATGTGTGGAGGCGTACGCAATGGCAAAAAACTTAAAGCAGTAATCCCCGGTGGTTCTTCTTCACCGGTATTACCGGCTGATATCATTATGGAAATGACCATGGATTATGATGCCATAGCCAAAGCCGGCTCTATGCTCGGTTCCGGCGCGGTCATTGTCATGGATGAAGATGTATGCATGGTCAGAGCACTGGAGCGGCTGAGCTATTTCTATTTCGAAGAATCATGCGGGCAATGTACGCCGTGCCGTGAAGGAACCGGCTGGCTGTATCGCATTATTCACCGTATTACCTCCGGCAAAGGCCGGCCGGAGGATCTGGATTTGCTGGAATCACTGGGTAGCAATATTTCGGGACGTACCATCTGTGCACTGGCAGATGCGGCTGTTATGCCGATACAGGGCTTTATGAAACATTTCCGCCCCGAATTTGAGCACTACATCGAACACGGCAAACCCATGAAAGAACATCGCTGGTGCTAAGGCACTATCTGCTTAGTTAGGATTGCGAACCTATGTTACAAATTCAAATTGACGGTAAACAACTTTCTGTCGAGCAGGGCAGTACGGTGATAGAAGCCGCCCATAAGGCCGGTACATTCATTCCGCACTTTTGCTATCACAAAAAATTGTCCATCGCCGCCAACTGTCGTATGTGTCTGGTTGAGGTAGAAAAATCGCGCAAGCCATTACCTGCCTGTGCTACGCCGGTCACCGATGGTATGGTTGTTAAAACCAATTCGCCCATGACTAAAGATGCCCAGAAAGGGGTAATGGAATTCCTGCTGATTAACCATCCGCTGGACTGTCCTATTTGTGATCAGGGTGGTGAATGCCTGTTGCAGGACTTGTCAATGGGCTATGGTAAAGGTGCCAGCCGTTATACTGAGGCCAAACATGCTGTGGCCGGTAAAGAAATGGGGCCACTGGTTTCTGCTGCTGAAATGAGCCGTTGTATTCACTGTACCCGCTGTATCCGCTTTACTGAAGAAATTGCCGGTAAGCAGGAGCTGGCCATGATGAATCGTGGTGAATGCTCTGAAATTACACCGTTTAACGGTAAAACATTGGAAACCGAGCTGTCTGGCAACGTGATTGATTTGTGTCCGGTGGGCGCACTAACCAGCAAACCATTTCGTTATGACAGCCGTTCATGGGAATTAAGCCGGCGTAAATCTGTGTCTGCTCACGATGCACTGGGCAGTAATCTGATTGTGCAAACTAAAGACCATACCGTGCGCCGGGTACTGCCACTGGAAAACGAAGCCATCAATGAGTGCTGGCTCAGTGACCGTGACCGTTTTGCCTATGCAGGTTTGTATCAGCAACGTTTAACTCAGCCGCAAATTAAACAGGACAACCAGTGGCATACGGTTGACTGGCAAACTGCACTGGATTATGTGGCTAAAGGTTTGCATGGTGTCAGCCATGATTTCGGTACCGATGCAATTGGTATGTGGGTCAATCCGGCCAATACTGTTGAAGAAATGTACCTGACCCGTAAACTGGCTAATGCGCTGGGCGTGAATGCTGTTGACAGTCGCCTGCGTCAGCTTGATGAGCGTTTTGGTGCAGCTGCTGAAGGCGCTCAGTGGCTGGGACAGAGTATTGAACAGCTGGCAGAGAATGAGGTGATTTTGCTGGTAGGCGCACGCTTACGGCAGGAACAGCCCTTATTAACAGCACGCATCCGTCAGGCAGCTAAAAACGGAACTAAAGTAGCAGTGGTGGCTGCTGCTGATGAAGAGCTGTTTATGCCGTTACTGGCGCAGCTTAGCCTGCATCCTTATCAATGGATTGACTGGCTTAGTGATGCGCTTAACAGCGAAGTAGGTCAGGCCTTATTAAAAGCTGAAAAAGCCAGCATTATTCTTGGTGCGGATGTTTTGAACCATCCGGATGCAGCGGCAGTTTATGCGGCTGCACAGGATCTGGCTGAAGCTACCGACAGTATACTGGGTGTATTGCCGCAGGCGGCCAACAGTATTGGTGGTGAAATCGTAGGCGTGGCGGCCAGTAAAGCAGAAAATACCATTGCCGCACAAATTAAGCAGCCTAAACAGGCAGTAATGCTGCTCAATGTTGAACCGGATATGGATGTAGCCAACGGAGCTGCGGCCATTGCAGCCCTGAAACAGGCTCAGACAGTAATGGCATTCACTGCTTACGACAGTGAAGTATTGCGTGAAGTTGCAGACGTATTATTGCCAATTACGCCATTCACAGAAACCTCAGGCAGTTTTATCAGCATGGAAGGGCGATTACAGTCTTTTCATGGTGTTGTACAGGCTTACAGAGAAGCCAGACCTTTATGGAAGGTATTACGCGTACTGGGTAATGTACTGGAATTGCCGGGCTTTGAATATGAAAATACCCAGCAGATTCTGGCTGATGCGGTTACCAAAGATCAGATACCGGCTTTGCTGAGCAATCGTATACAACCGGTTGCTACCAGTGATCCCGATATCAGTCTGGTACGTGTTGGCGGCGTTAGTCTGTATGCAACTGATGCGATTGTGCGCCGTTCCGAACCCTTACAGAGTACAGTTCATGCCGCAGTACCGGTTGCACGTACCAACAGTGTGACACTGGCCCGGTTTGGTTTGAGTAATGGTGATACCGCACAGGCTAAACAAGGCAATAGTACCGTATCGATTACCATCACTACGGATGATAACTTGCCGGAAAATGTACTGTTTTTGCCATTACATCAGAGTAACTGGCAATTAGGCGCTTTATTGACCACTGTTGAATTGAGTAAAGGATAATCATGCAAGCGTGGTTTCAACAATTACTGGGCAACGATTTTGGCTTACTGGTGTCTGTCATCATTAAGATTGTCATCATCATGTTGCCACTGATTATCACCGTAGCCTATCTGACTTATTTCGAACGTAAAGTTATCGGTTACATGCAGCTGCGGGTTGGTCCCAACGTTACCGGACCGTATGGCTTAATCCAGCCGTTTGCCGATGTATTAAAACTATTGTTCAAGGAAGTTACCCGTCCGTCACAGGCTAATAAAGCACTGTTCTATATCGGACCGATGATGTCACTAATGCCGGCTTTTGCTGCCTGGGCAGTTATTCCGTTCAGTGAAACATGGTTTCTTACCCGAATTAATGCCGGTTTACTTTATATTC
>CAMLPN010000052.1 GCA_946481965.1 uncultured Neisseriaceae bacterium
TTGGTCAATTACAAACAATTAAAGATTTTAATTTGACATCCCCAATTGTTAAACAAAAATTAAAAGAACGCTATGGTAATAAAATACCTTATCAAGAAACCGTAATTTCACCAGTTGCGATATTTAATTCTCCGCTATTAATCACCGTCGATAAACGCTGGTAATTTACTTTAGACTAGCAATAATTTTAATTGGAATAAAGCTTTTATGGAATTACTAGTCAATATCATTTACAATGACAATTAAATAATATTTTAGTAAGTATTTTTTATGTTTAGTAAGACAGTATAGAGAATAAAATTTATCTAACTCAATTATTTCTTGTTCTCGTGTGATTTTAGATAAAGCTAAAATTTATATGGTACTGATCTCTGCCACTGATAAATCACTTGTAAGAAAAGATTGGTTTGGGATACCATAAATTATGGTCTTGTTTACCTTTAACTAAGACATAATTCGATTTGATTGGTAAGCCAAATACCGCTCGCTGTATAGCCAGCCAGCATAGAGGTATTTGAAATATTTGGTGCTAAATTGTGGTAATTTTGAATTTTTGTTACAGTTACCAAACCGCACAAATCAGTTGTTTACATAAGTTCGCAGGCCTATTTATGTTGTTAAAGATGCTTGTAAAGTAGTTTTTAATTTGCAGCACTTTACTATTTCAGCACATTTATTATTAGGCAAACATATTAATATTAAATATTAATACAAAGCTTTTAATCCGTTTCCACATTAAACAGCTTAACCAAAATAGTATTTGTTTTCTGCCTTTAGTCGATAACCTTGATGAATAAATATATTATTTTAGTCATTCGTTTGCGTGTACGTTTAGAGATAAAATAATCACATGAGGAAGCTGCTCAAAGTTAATAGTTGTTATTTAACTTTGCTATTTATCTATGTGTTTAAGCAGTGTATGTGTGGTTTTAAATCAAAAATGTGACTGAAATCGTACAATTCAAATAAAAGCGTGATATAGCCGAATTTAATCTATGTTGAAATTATATTGTGTTATTAATTTTTTATTAAATTTATATTGCTAAATAATGGTGTTTTTATTATGTTTTATTTCAATGAAAAATGGAAAAAGCAGCTAAATTATGAATGATGTCGTCGCTGTTTTTTGTATAATTTGCAATATCAAATATCTGATGATGTGATTGAGCGCAATATAATTGCAGTATTTTGCCATAACTGTGTTGTGAGGAAATAAAATATGCTGAAAGCAAAAAATAACTTATTAGCTCTAGGTTTAGCTGCAGCCTGCTTCCTATCTGCTTGCTCGCCTGCTGATGAGAAAAAAACGGGCACTGATGGTAATTTAAAAAAAGTTGCCATCACTGCAATTGTTGAACATCCTGCCCTAGATGCTGTACGCAAAGGTGTGATTGATGAACTGGCTGCAGAAGGTTATGTAGAAGGCAAAAATCTGCAACTGGATTTCCAAAGTGCACAAGGCAATACAGCAACAGCTGGTCAGATTGCGAAGAAATTTGCTGGCAGCAATCCTGATGTGGTAGTGACGATCGGCACACCAAGTGCTCAATCAATGGTGGCGTCGAGCAGCAGTATTCCGATAGTATTTGCTGCGGTAACTGATCCAGTGGCTGCCAAACTGGTGCCTAGTTGGGAGGCCAGTAAAACAAATGTGACTGGTGTATCTGATGAATTGCCTTTGCAACCGCAAATTGATTTGATGAAAAAGACTGTTCCAAATCTTAAATCTGTTGGTTATGTGTATAGCCCAGGTGAGGTAAACTCAACAATAGTAATGAAACAGTTAGAATCGTTACTGGCTAAAGATCATATCAACTTGGTGGCTGTTGCAGCCCAGAGAACAACCGACGTACCACAAGCTGCCAAAAGCCTGCAAGGACGTGCTGATTTGATTTATACTTCATTAGATAATAATGTCGTTTCTGCTTATGAATCGATGTATAAAGTCGCTAAAGATATGAAAATGCCCTTAGTGGCTTCCGATACTGGATCGGTTAAGCGTGGTGCAGCAGTTGCCTTAGGTGTAAATTATCATGAACTGGGTGTCGCTACCGGTAAAATCGTAGGACGGATCTTGAAAGGTGAAAAAGCAGGTGATATACCATCGCAACGTATGACTGCTGATCAGCTGGAATTAGTTCTCAGTAAATCACATGCTGCTGAACAAGGTATTACCTTCTCGCCAGATTTATTGAAAGAGGGTAAATTAGTGGATTAGTGATTCAAATGATTATCTTTGCAGTTTCAACATCGGCATACTCAATATGGTACTGCCGATGTTGTTGCTATTATTAATTAAAAAATTTTTACTGAATATTATGTCTTCAATTGCTTTATTTGGTGCTTTAGAGAGCGGATTAATTTATGCGCTCGTGGCGCTCGGAGTCCTAGTCTCTTTTCGCATTCTGGATTTTCCAGATTTGACTGCTGACGGTAGTTTTCCTCTTGGCGGTGCCGTATTTGCTGTTTGTGTTACTCATGGTATAAATCCCTGGTTTGCCTGTGCATTTGGGGCGATGGCGGGAGCAGCCGCTGGTTTTTTAACTGGCTGGCTAAACGTTTCATTAAAAATCATGCAATTGTTGGCCAGTATTTTAGTGATGGTGGCACTTTACTCCATCAATCTACGTATTATGGGTTCACCAAATTTGTCCTTGCTGGGGCAGGATAGTGTGTTTTCCCCATTTTTTAATGCTACTAATACCAATCAATATTGGGTACAGCCATTAGTTATTATGGGTTTTGTGCTGGTAGCAAAGTTCTTTATGGATTGGTTTTTCTCTACGGAAATAGGTTTATCTATTCGTGCTACTGGTGTCAACACTCGTATGACGCAGGCACAGGGTATCAATACTTCTAGATCGTTATTATTGGGTCTGGCGATATCGAATGGGTTAATCGGTCTGGCAGGTGCTTTATTTGTGCAGACTCAAGGTGCAGCAGATATTTCTATTGGTATTGGTACTATCGTCGTAGGTCTGGCAGCTGTGATTATTGGCGAAACTTTAATTCCCGGAAAACGTTTTGCAGTAATCACCTTAGCTGTTATTGTTGGCGCGGTGTTATACCGTGCTTTTATTGCACTGGCTTTGGGTAGTGATACTTTACAGAAAATTGGATTTGGTCCGCAGGATTTAAATTTAATTACGGCTATTCTTGTTGTACTAGCCTTACGTTTGCCGGCTATAAAAAGTTATTTCAAAAGGAAACTGAAAGCATGATGCACGCTGAGAATTTGCAGCTCACATTCAATCCGGGTACGCCAATTGAGAATCATGTCTTACGCGGATTAAGCCTGAATATTGCTGCAGGTGAATTTGTTACTGTGATTGGTAGTAATGGCGCGGGCAAATCCACTTTCTTAAATGCCATTAGTGGTGATGTCAGCGTTGATTACGGTAAGATCACTATTAATCAAAAAGATGTTACCCGCGAGCCGGCTTATAAACGAGCTCCTTTAGTAGCACGTGTTTTTCAAGATCCGTTGGCTGGTACCTGTGAAGCGCTAACAATTGAGGAAAATATGTCTTTAGCGTTAAAGCGGGGCGAACATCGTGGACTAAGGCTGGCCATTAACAAAGAACAGCGCGATCTTTTTCGAGATAAACTGGCCATGCTCAACCTAGGGCTGGAAAATCGCCTTACAGATCGTATTGGACTGTTGTCAGGTGGACAAAGGCAGGCTGTTAGTTTGTTAATGGCCTCTTTACATCCATCAAAAATTTTACTGCTGGATGAACATACTGCTGCATTAGATCCGAAAACAGCAGCGTTTGTACTTGAGTTGACAGATCGAATCATTGCCGAAAACAATTTAACTGCAATGATGGTAACCCATTCAATGCAGCAAGCATTACAACACGGATCACGTACTGTCATGTTACATCAAGGCAAGGTGTTAGTGGATGTGAGCGCAGACAAACGAAGCAGTATGACGGTTAGTGATTTATTACAGATGTTTGAGTTAAACCAAGGTGAAGAAGTTACCGATGACGCTCTATTGCTTGGCTAAAATCAAGATTGCAAAAGGCAATGAAGCTTATGTCGGATTCTGAATTGATTATATTCAATAAACCTTACGGCGTGATTTGCCAGTTCAGCCATCATGAGAAGTATCCTTCTCTTAAAGACTATGTACCAATTCCAGCTGTCTATCCTGCTGGGCGGCTGGATACTGATAGTGAAGGGCTATTGCTGCTAACAGCCAATGGTAAGTTACAGTCAAAGATTGCTCACCCAAAATATAAATTGTTAAAGACCTATTGGGCACAGCTTGAAGGTACACCTGATGCGCAGAAATTACAGCAATTACAGTTTGGAGTAGATCTAGGTGATTTTATTACTCAACCTGCCAAAGTGAAATTGATTAGTGTGGATGAATCGGCCAGATTATGGCCACGTTTACCACCTATCCGTGTACGCAAAACAGTACCGGATTTTTGGTTGCAACTACAAATTAGTGAAGGGAAAAATCGCCAGGTTCGAAGAATGTGTGCAAAAGTAGGCTGGCCGTGTTTACGCCTGGTTCGGGTCGGTATTGGCAGACTGAACTTGTTTAATTATCACCTTCAGCCAGGACAATGGCAGAGAGTAAACTCACGGGAATTATTGACTTTAGATAAAGTATGAAAATTTTAACAGTCTAGTACTCGGAGTTTATTATGCTTTGTAAGGAGGCTATGACTTGATAAAAAATGACCTTTATATATTTTATATAAAGGTCATTTTATTATTTTGCAGCCACTAACTTAAATTAAAACGCCGGAATAATCGCCCCTTGATATTTTTCCTCGATAAATTTCTTTACTTCTGGAGAAGTCATTGCGGCTTTAAGCTTTTCTATTTCCGGGCGGTTTTCATCTCCGCTACGAACTACCAGAATATTAGCGTATGGAGAATCTTTTTGTTCAATAAACAATGCGTCTTTAGTTGGTATAAGCTTAGCTTCAAGAGCAAAATTAGTATTGATAACAGCTAAAGTTACGTCGTTCAAGGTACGTGGTAGTTGTGGTGCTTCCATAGCAGTGATTTTCAGATGTTTGGGATTTTCAACAATATCATTTACTGTTGCAGTAATCCCTGCTTCTGGTTTCAGTTTCAGTAAACCAGCTTTTTCTAATAATAATAATGCTCGTCCACCATTCGTAGCATCATTTGGGATGGTTACAGAAGCACCATCAGTAACTTCATTCAATGATTTAACTTTACTGGAGTAAATTCCCATCGGTTCAACGTGGATATTAGCAATGCTGGTTAGTTTTAAATTATGTTTTTGAACAAAGTCATCCAAATATGGTTTGTGTTGGGTAAAATTAGCATCCACATCTTTTTCAGCTAACGCAAGATTAGGACGAACATAATCAGTCATTCGCACTATTTCTAAATTTACGCCTTGTTTTTGAAGTAAAGGTTCAATTACACTCAAAATTTCAGCATGGGGAACTGGAGAAGCAGCAACTTTGATATTTACAGCACTTGTGCTTTCGGTACTGGCAGCACTACTGCTCTGAGCGGGTGCAGTCTCATTATTCTTTTGTCCACAAGCAGTCAATATTGTAGCAATAGCGGTGACAGAGATTAAGGTTAAAAAAAATTTTTTCATCATTTGCCTTTATGATTGGTTAGTAATAGCAAATTAAACATTATCACAATAATGAATAAATATGTACCATTTGAATTAATATATATACATTTTTATCAATATGTGTTGTTTATGGTTATATATTATTATTTTGATATGTATAGGTAATTATACAATTTAATTTCGCAATTTATCAATCTGAATCATTGGCATATAAACCATTAAAATATCCTATTTATCCAAGCATGAAATCTTGGAAAGATTATTGTAGGTGTAATCATAGTCAAGTCAATCTTCAATTGGCAGTTTTGATGGTGTTTTTATATTTATCTAAATATCTTTGGTTGACAGATTTTTTTGTAAAAATGAATGTTGGTATTGGATATGATCGATGTTATTCTCTAATAGATTATTTTAATCCATTTAAATGAGTGTTTTGTTGATGTATTTCATCTTCTTGGCTATTACTACATAAAAATAATGCTTTAAAAAAGATATAATCGAATTAAACAATCATCATAAATGATAATGAATTTGCAAAACAGAACTCTTATATGTGATGAAGCATAATCGGCTTTAGAAGAATGTTATATTTAATGAATATTCTATAATAGTTAAAATTTTGTCTGTTTAAATGTTGATAAGATTAAATTTACTGAAATAGCAAATAAACAGCGGTGATTCTAAAGAACAGAATGATGATAATGCTGTTTTATTGTTTTTTTGATATGTACCTACAAAATCTAATTGAAATCGCTGAAATTGCAGATATTTAAATAAAAATCTACAATTTCAGCGATTAATTGATACTTAGAGCTGTGCTAGTATTTAATGTTTTAACAGATTTTGCAGATATTTGCCGGTAAAACTTTTATGATTGGCTGCAACCTGTTCTGGCGTACCTTCAGCGACAATAGTCCCGCCACCATCACCACCTTCTGGACCTAAATCAATAATATAATCTGCAGTTTTGATTACATCGAGATTATGTTCGATAATGACAATGCTATTGCCTTTTCCTTTTAGTCGATGAATCACTTCCAGAAGTAAAGCAATATCGGCAAAATGCAAACCAGTTGTTGGTTCGTCCAGAATATATAACGTTCTACCGGTATCACGTTTGGATAATTCCAAAGCTAGCTTCACCCGCTGTGCTTCACCTCCTGACAAAGTAGTGGCTGACTGGCCAAGACGGACATAACCAAGTCCCACATCCAGTAAAGTCTGTAATTTACGCTTAATTGTCGGTATGGCATCAAAAAATGCACAGGCATCTTCCACAGTCATTTCTAGTATTTCACTGATGTTCTTGCCTTTATACTGTACTTCCAGTGTTTCACGGTTATAGCGTTTACCATGACATACTTCACAAGGTACATAAATATCTGGCAAAAAATGCATTTCAACTTTAATGACGCCATCGCCCTGACAAGCTTCACAGCGACCGCCTTTTACATTAAAAGAGAAACGACCAACGGTATAGCCCCGTTCACGTGATAAGGGTACACCAGCGAAAATTTCGCGTATTGGAGTAAATAATCCTGTGTAGGTAGCTGGGTTAGAGCGTGGCGTACGACCAATAGGGGATTGGTCAACATTGATGACTTTATCTAAATGCTCAAGACCACAGATTTCCTCATAGGGGGCTGGTTCGGTGCTGGCTCGATTCAGTTCACGGGCAGTAATTTTGGCTAAAGTATCATTAATTAAAGTTGATTTACCACTACCGGAAACACCAGTAATACAGGTTATTAAACCGAGGGGTAAATTTAAAGTAATATTTTTCAGATTATTGCCACTGGCGCCTCGTAAAGTCAGTAGACGCTCTTTATCTATAGGTGTGCGTTTGGCTGGTATAGCAATACTTTTTTTCCCACTGAGATATTGACCTGTGATAGATTCAGGACAAGCAGCTATTTCGGCAGGTGGTGCAGCAATAATGACTTGTCCGCCATGTTCACCAGCTCCAGGTCCCATATCAACCACAAAATCAGCGGCACGAATAGCATCTTCATCGTGTTCAACGACAATAACGCTGTTACCTAGATCTCTTAAATGCTTTAATGTGTCCAGTAAACGATCATTGTCGCGTTGATGCAAACCAATTGAAGGTTCATCTAAAACATACATAACCCCAGTTAAGCCAGAACCAATTTGACTGGCTAAACGGATACGTTGTGCCTCACCACCTGACAAAGTTTCTGCACTGCGAGCTAAACTCAAATAGTTCAGACCAACATTAATCAGAAATCCGAGTCGTTCAGTAATTTCTTTTAGAATTTTTTCGGCAATCTGTTTTTTATTGCCTTCTAAATGCAAATTTTCAAAAAAATGCAACGTATTAGTTAGTGGCCAAGCGCTGATTTCAGGTAAAGATTTTTCCCCGACATACACATTTCGTGCCTCTGGCCGCAGGCGAGCACCACCACAAGCCGGACAGGCACGATGGCTTTGATACTGACTTAATTCTTCACGTACCGTATTGGATTCCGTTTCACGATAACGCCTTTCCAGATTGGGAATAATGCCTTCAAAGGGGTGATTGCGTGTGAAATGAGTGCCACGCTCAGACAGATAAGTAAATTCAATTTGTTCCTTGCCTGAACCGTATAAAATAATATTTTTTATTTTGTCGCTGAGTTCATTAAAGGGTGTGTCTACATCAAAATGATAATATTTCCCTAGCGATTGAATCATCTGGAAATAAAAGGTATTGCGTTTATCCCAGCCTTTAATGGCACCACCAGATAAAGACAGATCAGGGTGCATAACCACACGTTCAGGATCAAAATAGTCCATACTGCCCAAACCATCACAACTGGGGCAGGCACCAACTGGGTTGTTAAAACTAAATAAACGTGGTTCAAGTTCCTGTAAGCTGTAGGAACAAACAGGACAAGCAAAGCGAGCAGAAAACCAGTGTTCTTTGCTGCTATCCATCTCCAACGCCAGAGCGCGATCATTACCATGACGCAACGCGGTTTCAAAACTTTCAGCCAGTCGTTGTTTAATATCAGCACGCACTTTAACTCGGTCAATAACCACATCTATATCATGTTTGATGTTTTTTTGCAGCTTAGGAACTTCTTCGAGGGCATAGACCTCTCCATCAACCCGTACTCGTGCAAAACCCTGTACCTGTAAATCCGCAAATAGATCAAGAAATTCACCTTTGCGACCACGTACAGCTGGAGCAAGTATCATCACTCTGGTATCTTCGGGAAGAGCAAGAATATGATCTACCATTTGTGAGACAGTCTGACTGGTCAAAGGTAAATGATGTTCTGGACAGTAGGGCGTACCTATTCTGGCATACAACAAACGCAAATAATCATGTATTTCAGTGACGGTACCGACAGTTGAACGCGGATTATGACTGGTGGCTTTTTGCTCAATAGAGATCGCCGGAGACAAACCTTCAATTAAATCAACATCGGGTTTTTCCATCATTTGTAAAAACTGTCGTGCATATGCTGATAGGCTTTCAACATAACGTCGTTGACCTTCAGCATATAAAGTATCAAAAGCCAGTGATGATTTGCCACTACCAGACAGCCCGGTAATCACGACCAGTTCATGTCGTGGAATATCTAAATCTACATTTTTAAGATTGTGTGTGCGTGCGCCGCGTATACGAATAGTATCGTTATCTGACATTATGCTTTAGCCTGAACCTGAATGATAATAATAAGCCAAGCTTTAACTATATTCTGCCGTTAAAGCAATCATTCATTATACCAATTTCAATCTTGGATACCAACGCAGACAAGTAAACGTTTTAATGTTTACGTAAAATAAATTCCATAAAATCAACGCGTAACTCTCTGTTGCGACATAAATAAAACAAGGCGGGCAAATTACCTATGGCAATCAGCAAATATAAAATACTGATTTTATCGAATAACCAAATTATGACTAAGCTGATTATCGATGCTATTACCATAAATAAGCCATTAATAATATTATTAGCAGCTATGGCATGTGAACGAAATTCGTTACTGCTGGCAGTTTGCAACCATGTGTATAAAGGTAAAGAAAAGAAGCCACCGAAAAAACCAATACCAATGATACTGATAATTACAGGAAATGCATTATTGCGAGCTAAAAATACACTAATATTGTCCGCATGAGCAAAATGCGCTCCGCTTGTCAGCATAACTAACAGCAAGCCAAAAACACTCATACCAATCGAGCCGATTACAATCAAACTCAAATGCAATTTATGTTTACTTAAGCGAGCACAAGCAATTGAACCAGTACCAATGCCAACAGAAAATAGAGTTAACATCAGGTTAAATACCTGATCATTTCCACCAAGATTAATACGGGTAAAAGTCGGCAATTGAGTAATGTAAATAGAACCTAAAAACCAGAACCATGATATGCCCATAATTGCCATCCATACATTTTTTTGTTTGGATGTCTCTTTTAATAATTGCAATGTGCTACGGGCAATATTAGGCTGAATATATTGCCGAGGAAATTGTGCTTGAACACGAGGCATAAACATGCTGGAAATCTGACCAGATAGAGCAATAATTAGCAATATAGTTGCCAGCAAGTGAATATGCGTACCAGCAAGCATAGTACCGAGTATTTGACCAAGCAAAATTGCCAAAAAAGTCCCACTTTCTATCAAACTGTTACCACTCAATAACTCATGTCCTTCTAAATATTCCGGCAATATCGAATATTTAACCGGCCCGAACAAAGTAGAGTGTGTTCCCATTAAAAATAGGGAAAGTAGTAATACCGATAATGAATGATGTAGAAAGCCGAATATCGCTATTAACATAATGCCGATTTCAGCTACTTTAACACATCGTGCCACTATAGCTTTATCAAATTTATTGCAGATCTGACCAGATAACGCTGAAAACAGAAAGAAAGGCAAAATATAAAGTAATGCACCAATATTGAGCATCTGGCTTGCAGGTATCCATGAATTAGCGCCTAAGCCATAAAAACTGATCAAAACAAATAAAGTTGTTTTGAACAGATTGTCATTTAAAGCCCCGAAAAACTGTGTTCCGAATAGTGGTAAAAAACGTTTGGTTGATAAAAACGCAAATTGTTTTTTTGAAGGAAGTTGATCGGGTGTAGACATGGTTATCCTTTGATGAAAGAAAGGCGTTTCCGATAATTAGACAGTACCGGTTAAATCATTAAGCAGAAAGTGCCTTCCTTGTAAAATTAAATATTGCTGTTGAATTCGACCAATTATTTTATTATCTTGGTCACATAATTGTACATGATCGTTTTGTCTATGCCATTTTAATCCGGCTTGTTGCGCTAAGCCAGTTAATATTTGCCACTCTATCGGCCAAGCTAGCTGATCGTTCTCATCAGCCTGCGCTTTAATAGCATAATAACCAACAGCCCCATCAGCATAGGTTGAATCCTCTTCATCCATTAATACCAAAAAACCAAGATGTCGATTGTCGGTATTGCTAATACTAAAATAAAGCATAGTTAATAGTTTCGTTTAATGAGTAGGTAGAATAGTGACATCCAAATTATTTTGATTTTAGCAGTAATCAAAAACAGTGTGCTAGTATGCCATGTTTTTACAAAATATTAACATGTAATTTAAACTTTTCTACTAACATCTGAATGGAATTTGTTGCGTAACTGGGTTTGAAGTGATGGTATGAATATTTGTTGTGCATTGGGCGTAACCATAAAGTACCAATTAAAGGAATAATTTTTATGCTTTATTTATTGATTGCTTCATTTATGTGGGGGAGTTCATTTATAGCGATTAAAATCGCTTACACAACGATTGATCCGATTTTAGTGGTCTTATGCAGATTGATATTGGCGGCTGCTATCACTATGCCGGTAAGTTATCGATATTTAAAGCAGAAAAACACATTAACTAAAAAGCTTATAGTACAAATTATTGCTTTGGGTCTGCTGACCTATCCAATTACCTATTTGCTACAGATTAGTGGTCTGAAATTAATGCCTGCTGTAAATGCAGTGACAATCATCGGTATGGAACCAATCATTATTGTTTTGGTAGGGTTGTTTTTTTTCGTGAAAAAACGCCTCTATTGGTGTTTGCGTTGGGAATTATAGCCTTCGTAGGAGTATTGCTGGTAGTGGGTAAACCAGAACAGGCAAAAGACAGTGCTGCAATATTTGGCAGTGGTTTGATATTTTTTTCGGCTATTGTCATGGCTTTCTGGATTCGTTGGTCACAGAGATTTCTACGAAATTTCGATGTTAAGATTTATACAGCCTTAACTTTGCAAACAGGTACCTTGTTTGGTTTACCATTAATGTTGGCATTAGTCGAAAACTGGGAAATACACTTTTCATGGCAGGGTATAGCAGCAATAGTGTATTTAGGTATTGGTTGTAGTTTGATCGCAGCTTGGTGTTGGAATAAAGGACTTGAATCGGTTTCAGCCAGTATCAGTGGGATATTTTTAGCTATGGAACCAGTATTTGGCGTGATTATGGCTGTCATATTATTAAAGGAATCAAGTTACGTTGCAGACATTCATCGGTATCGTTATGGTAATTGGTGCTGCAACAGCTTGTATATTTATTCCTAAAAAGTCCTGAATCGCTTGAATCAATTGGTCATAAAAAAATAACAGATTAGTGTTCTACACTAATCTGTTATTTTTAGCATCAATCAAATGATATTAAAATCCGGTCAATTTCAGCTTTTGTCCCGGTCGAAGGACTTGTTTACCATGTACCTTTTGTAATTTACTTACTGGAATTTTCAGATTTTGGGCGATGCTGGTTAAAGTATCGCCTTTTTTGACTGTATAAGTAGCCGGTAGAGTTGTTTTGCTGGTGTTTTTGCTGCTTTTACCAGTCACATTAACTATACGACCACTGTTATTAGCTTTAGAGGCAGCTTTAACTTTTAATACCTGACCAATCTGGATATTCTGCCCGCGTAAATTATTAGCAGTAACTAAATCAGCTACATTGACACGATAGCGTTGCGCAATAGTATACAATGAATCACCGGCAACAACTTTATGTGATTGAGTGCGGTTTTCTGCAACATTAATCCGTCCACGTGCAGAATTTTTTTCTTGGCGTGTATCTGCTACTCGAACTGGTTTTGCTTCTACACGATCAGTCTGAGCCAACACACGTTGTACAGTTTCAGCTGCTATAGAACTTTTTCCTTGGCGTGTTTCAACAACGCGAACTGGTTTTGTATCTACTCGATCAGTCTGTGCCAGTATACGTTGGACGGTTTCAGCTGCTATGGCTTTTTGTAACTCATCAGTTTTTACTAGAGCCATTATCCCATCATTATTAGCGGGTGCTGTAGTGTTAACTTCTACCGGAGCTGAAGAAACAGTTTTACTTAAAGCTAAAGTTGTGGATTCAACACTGCTTGAATCGTTTGAATCTTGTACAACAGGTTGATTCAGTTTAACGGTAGTATTAATTGCTAAAGTTTTAGTCTCATTTAATGGCATAGACTTAAATGAGGTAGCATTATTGTTAGCCTGAACGGTATTGTTAGTCTGTGTTGTTGACGTATTGGTACGTGACACAACAATTGTTTCTGGTACTAATATCGGTTGAGCCGTTGCAATTTTTAACAAAGGATCATCATCAATATTATTAAATGATCCTGTTGGCTGAGAACCGAATGTATTTTTGCTCAATAAAAGACTACGTCCAGCAGGCACAGTATTAGAGGTCAGATTATTTAAACGCTTGATTTCAAGTGTACTCATGCCTGATTTTGAGGCTAAATCAGCAATATTGGTAGCAGAGTTAGCCTTATAAACATCCCAGGAAATCAAAGTATTTTTATCGGCTTTGCGATAATTGCGTTCGAAGGTATTAACCGCCGTTATCGGTAAAAGCATTTTGCGGTTTTCTTTAGGAATGAAAACCGGACTTTTGAAACTCGGATTCAACGTTAGAAAATCTTCAGTTGAAATGTTGGCCAGTCGAGCTGCGGTATCAATATCAATTGGCTGATCAATGCTAATCGCTTCAAAATAAGGTCGATTAGGCACTGAAACCAGATTAATACCAAAAGCCTGAGGATTATCAATGATATTGCGCACAGCCAGTAATTTAGGTACGTAATTGCGCGTTTCATTGGGCATGCGCAAATTTTCATAGGTCGGGTCCATACCAGCTAATTGGGCACGCTTAACAGCTTTACCCACATTCCCTTCACCCCAGTTGTAAGCAGCTAAAGCAAGAGACCAGTCACCAAACAAACCATAAAGATATTGTAGATAGCTTAATGCAGCATCAGTTGCGGCATAGACATCATGACGACCATCATAAAGATTAGTTTGTTCCAGACCATAATGTAGCCCGGTCTTCGGCATGAACTGCCACAAACCAGAAGCGCCAACAGGGGATTTTGCTTTATTGACAAAGGCACTTTCAATAAAAGGCAATAGTGCCACTTCTGCAGGCATCTGCCGTTTTTCGGCCTCATTAACAATGTGATAAAGATAAGGCTGGCTACGCACTACCGTGCGATTGAAATAATCTTTATGCGAAGAATAATATGATTCGTGCTTGCGAATTATTTCAGGATTTACTTCGGTCATACGGAATTCCTGACGTACGCGAGCCCAGATATCGTGTGCAGAACTGGATTTACCTTTTAGTGTGGCAGCATTTAAATTCATAATTGCCAATCCAATACCATTGCTGGTGTAAGATTGGGCAAAAGATAAATTTGGAGCTATCACCAAACTGGTTATTGCCAGTACCATATGCTTCAGTTTAGCCATTCGTTTTACCGTAAAAAATGTGCAAAATCCCATAAATATTAAATAGGATAGCCTTTACAGTCAAGGATAAATATCTATTTTTACAGTAATCATGCAAATAAAATAAAATGATTGTCTCATTTATTTTCTTAACAAAAATTAGCTCAAAGTGAGGATTTACGTGGTTTACAACGGATTGGAAAACTGGTTAAACACCACAACTTTTGGCAAATATTTGTCGGAATTAGAAAAAGCATTTTTACGACAAAAATTAGCTAACTTACGATTTGGCACTATATTGCAAATAGGTCTACCTTCATGGCAATTTAACAACATCTTTGCTCAAACTTCACAATACATAATTCAAAATAGTTATCCGCACCCGGAAACAATGCTGATTGCAGATGATACGGCTATACCATGGAAAGAGCAGAGCATAGATACCCTAATATGGCCTCATGGATTAGACACGTTGGCAAATACTGAACATGCTCTCGCTGAAATTGACAGAATATTAGTACCCGGCGGTTATTTGCTCCTGACTGGTTTAAATAAAAATGGGTATTGGCGTTTTTTTCAGCAACGTCATTCATTGTTACAATCTTGCCGCCCCAGAACAGTGGCTACTATCGTTGCAAAATTGCAAAATTACCATTTAATTATGACTGAAGGTCAGTTTATTGGCTATGGTTTGCCTAAATTCTATGGAGATAAGCATCAGACAATTGAATTAATGGGAAACCGTTGGTGGCCACATCTGGCTGCTATTTATGGTTTAGTATTGGTAAAACGCACTATTCCGTTAACCATGTTGACTAATCAATCCAAAAAAAGACAAACTGCGTCAAAAATCACCAATGTGAAGCCAGCCCTATTATAATATGCTATTTGAATTAATATAAAATCATTTTTTGCTGAAAACTAAAAATCTCTTTAAAAGTATAGGTGCATGAACAAAGTGATAAGAAGGTAAAAATATAAGTCTAAATATATGGATTAAAATAGAAAAATTCTTTAAATTGTTAATGTAAAAAGAACTTGCATTGGACAATATAAGTACTTTTCTATTTGGGTAAATTAGGACCAGTAATAATCTGTACAGGTAAAGAAATAGTATCTAACAATAATGCTCCAGCTACAGCCATACCATTATTACGTTTGTCTAAATTTACTTTAGGCAGCTTTGATTGTTTTATTCTTTGCACATTTTGAAGTTGGCTTAAATGCGTTGAGTCTGTCTTTTCCAGCCACATATTTTCTTTATGCAAATCTTCGTGTCCATAACATTTGAGAGTACTGTAATAAACCAAATTGGTCTTGGTGGTTTTGTCGGTTCTTACAAATTCATGAGATTTAAACCCAAGAGATTCATATTGTTTATTTGGCTGAGTAAACTCCTTTGTTACTAGTGTTAAACATGTTGCTGGGCGTAAAAGTTGCTTGCCTTTTTTGGATGCTCGTATTGATAAATCAAAAATCTTTAATTCATTATTAACTGATGGCGTATTTAATGCATTAAGCATCGTTGTATCAGGAAAGATGTAAATATAATTCTCACCAATTAATGCTAAATACTCTTGGTTTTTGTCATTTCGATATTCACCATATTGACTAATTGTGTCAATCTGAGGTTCGTTTTTACCAACTCTAGTAGAGAAGTAACAACCACTAATAGAACTAACTGCAATGAGTAAGAATAAACTTTTAACAAAATTTTTTTTCCCCATAATCTACATTTCCCATTTGATTGTGGTAAGGAGGTGTACATATCTTGATAATTGCAGAATATATGATAATTTACATTGGAGATACTATCTACGATCATTTATTATGTAATTTACTTCGAGTCTTCTTTTGCAGGATAAAGTAGTATTATACATTCATTAAATGCTTAATCTCGCCTAATGATGCGAAATAAGTTGGCTTTAAAGCAAGCTTGTTAAGATGGAATCCAAAGTCAATGTGATGGGTTTTTGCAAATTGATGGCGGAATTGATTTTATTATTTGTCACATTTTTAATTCTAATTGCATATAATCAGCAGCATTCTTAAGTGTAACCTCAAGTGAAATGTTCATGGTTGCTGAATTGGTTGGCGCGCATAATTCATTTCAATGTGCCAGTAATGTTGTGGAAGTTTGAGTCTACTTCTGGGTACCAAAATTCAAAAAAAGATATCGAATTATTAGATATCTTTTTAATTTTGTAAAAATTAAAATCACTAAATAAACTTTTTTTAAAAATTTGCATACCCAAACTACATTTGTTATTCATTCAACTTTAGCTTCATTCTATATCAAATACATAACTATATAATGAAGCATAATTGTAAAAAAGTATCATTGGGTTGGTAGTATATTAGTTCTTGTTTATGAATGTTATCTAAGGAAATCGAATGTTTTTACTAAAATAT
>CAMLPN010000053.1 GCA_946481965.1 uncultured Neisseriaceae bacterium
CTAGTTTATTGATATATCATAATTTAAAAAAAATAAATATTATATGCTATGAATCCGATAATTATATTATTTATTGCTCAATGATGAAATAATATCTTAAATACTAACTAATTAGCATCCAATTAGATACAATCATTTTTATATATTTTATATGAATGATTTATTTCTTCTTATAGTATAGCTGTATACATATCGCATCTTAAAACAATAACAGCAAAAAATCTGTGCTAAGAATAATATAAGCGAAAATTAAGCAAACTAGCTTAATTATTAATCAATCGAATATGTCGAAATAGATTATTCTGAATTTAGCACGCGACACTTTGCTCGTAACAGGGCATAATTTTTAATATGCTAATGGTAAAAATAATAACATGACTGTTAGGGTAGATGTTGGCTCCACCATAGAAGTAAAAATAGGCTTTTATATCTATGATAATGTCGGCTTAACTCTGACGAAATCCATTTGGATAGCTAACCCCATAGTCATCCAACTTCGCGACAAATTGCAACTAACCAGGAAATAGACAGCAACCTGCATCGGCTAACGAGGTACAATAGCAACAAATTAAGAGAGCTATTGACTATGGTAAAAGTCGAGGGGTGAGAGTAACAGTAACAGGAGTAAAATAATGGATTTTACAAAACAAGAATGGTTTTATGCTCACGTATATAAAAATCAAGATTTTATAGAAGTAGAAACTTTTTCAGGATATAGAAGTAGAACAAGCGATCCTGATGGTGTACAGAGACTATTGCCTTTAGGTGTATCGAATGAAGAACTAGGTCAAGTTACATTATTAGCTTTGTCAAAAAGTCGGATAATAGATGTCAGTGAAATTGGAACTTTTTTTAATATAGATAATGTAATGAAGCGTTATAATGCATGGGTGGCCGATTTAATGGCAAAATATAATTACAAAACCAAGAGAGCACTATTTAAAAAAATGATGCGATGTTCTATTGAGATTAGCGATGGGCGTTTAACCATATCGCCTTCCTGCCACGAAAAACTTGAGGCGTGGAGTGGTAAAGGAATAAGCGATGATGACAGAGTTGTTTTATCGGTAAACAGTACTACGGAAGAAATAGGCGCAGGATTGAGATTAGCTTTCAGTCGTTGCCGTTAAATTTTGACTACATGATTTAATTCAAATATTTAAATACTATTCTTGCACCCGTTCCAAGTAGGCAAATTATGAAATTTATCTGGATTGATCAATATTCATGAGGTAAAGGGTCTCACCAATTAATAGTTAGTGGAAATACTAACGTTTTATCTCAGAATGTGTCTTGGACATAGTTAACTCCGTGATAGATAATTATGATAAATGGTTGATATTGTGTTAGCGTTCGATAGCATTTCTTATATTTAACGCAATCTATAATCGTCTTTAACTAGTTTTGTTTAATCGCCAAAACTAAAAATTAATTCATTACGTTCTGATCTTCTAGCTTAAATCAATCCAACTGTTTACACAGCTCTTTTAGCTACTTATTCTTTTTATCTAAAGGGTCCTTTTAGTCTGTCCTCAGCATCACCCAATAATAAATGGTTTATAGGGGTTTTTAATATCTGCGCCAGTCTAATGCTGCAATCAAATTGTGGCGTAGGTAGAGGCAAGTTTTCCTAACCATTTATTTAAGATATAAATAAAATATCTATTGGGTAATTAATTCACGCTAAGTTGCTTCATAATATTTTTTATTATCTGTACACGTTGCATGACATCTTCGATTGCTATGGTCACGCGTAATTTATCTGCACCAATAAGGCGATAATTTTTATCGCTTTGCATAATCGCTACGATAGTAGCAGGATTGATGCGATGATGTTTACCGAATGTAAATATTATGGCTTCGTTGCTGGCATCGATAGCGTCTATGCCCAGTTCGCTAGCTTGAATACGCAAATGATGACAGGCTATTAATGTTGTCACTGCGGGCTCAGGTAAACCAAAACGATCTATAAGCTCTTCATGGATTTCATCTATTTGCGCATGTGTTTCACAACTTGCTAAGCGTTTATATAAAACCAGACGAGCATGGATGTCGGCACAATAACTTTCTGGTAGCAGGGCGGGGCTGTGTAGTTTAATTTCGCTGGTTATACCAAGGGGAGCATCTAAATCCGGTTCGCGACCTTTTTTTAGGTTACGTACAGCTTGTTTGAGCATTTCGGTATATAAGGTAAAGCCAACCTGAACCATTTCACCAGACTGACCTTCACCAAGTATTTCGCCTGCACCGCGTATCTCCAGATCTTGCATAGCAAGGGTAAAGCCGGCGCCAAGTTCATCAGCAACTTCAATGGCTTCAAGGCGTTTTTGGGCATCTTTTGTAGTAGATTCTGGTATCAATAGGTAAGCATAAGCCTGATGATGAGAACGGCCCACACGACCACGTAACTGATGCAGTTGAGCTAAGCCGAATTTATCTGCACGTTCTATGATGATGGTGTTGGCATTAGGAATATCAATACCGGTTTCGATAATGGTCGAGCATAGTAGAACGTTATAGCGTTGTTGCAGAAAATCACGCATGACTTGCTCAAGTTCTCGCTCACGCAATTGTCCGTGAGCAATACCGATACGAGCTTCCGGTAATAATTCGCTTAATTTTTCATATGTGTTGGCGATGGTGGCAACTTCGTTATGAAGATAAAAGACTTGACCACCGCGTTTTAATTCACGTACTACGGCTTCTCGAATTAGACCGTCACTAACCGGACGTACAAATGTTTTTACGGCCAGACGACGATTTGGCGCAGTAGTGATTAAAGAAAAATCTCGCAACCCTTCTAATGCCATGCTTAAGGTACGCGGAATGGGTGTTGCTGTCAGCGTTAGCACATCTACGTTGGCACGCAGTCGTTTTAATTGTTCTTTCTGCCGAACCCCAAACCGGTGCTCTTCGTCGATAATGACCAATCCGAGATTTTTAAAATGTATATCAGGTTGTACCAGTTTATGCGTACCAATAACTATATCTACAGTACCATTGGCAAGACCGTCCAGCACATTTTGAGTTTGTTTACTGCTGTTGAAACGTGACAATTGTGCTACTTTGATGGGAAAGTCTGCGAAGCGATCAGTAAAGTTCTGGGCATGTTGTTCGACCAAAAGCGTTGTTGGCGCCAGTACTACTACTTGCTTTCCGGCCATGGCTGCTACAAAAGCGGCTCGTAATGCTACTTCGGTTTTGCCAAACCCAACATCGCCACAGATAAGTCGATCCATGGGTTTTTCAGCACATAAGTCTTTCAGGGTTGCGGCGATGGCAGCAGCCTGATCTTCAGTTTCTTCATAACCAAAACCCTGAGCAAAAGCCTGATAATCCAATTCATTAAGGGTGAATTGGTGACCTTTTTGTGCTTCACGCTGGGCATATAGATTTAGCAATTCAGCTGCTGTATCTCTGGCTTTTTCAGCAGCTCGATGACGTGCTTTATCCCAGGCACCGTGTCCTAATTTATGTAAACTAACGTTTTCCTGAGCACTGCCCGCATAGCGAGAAATAAGCTGAAGTTGTGAAACTGGAACGTATAATTGCGATCCCTCCGCATATTCCAGCAACATCATCTCACATACGCCTTCACCAAGATCAAGGGTGACTAAACCTTGATAGCGACCAATACCATGTTGCTCATGAACGACCGGATCACCTATTTTAATTTCTGCTAGATCACGTAGCATACCATCGGAAACGGCTTTGTGTTTGCGACGTGTTTTGCGGCCACGTACGATGTATTGATAGAGATCTGCTTCAGTAATGATGGCCAAATGTTCTTGTGGTAACTGAAAACCATCAGTCAGCGGAGCAGTGGTTAAGCATAAGTTATGGGAACTGCCGATAAATTCCAGCCAATCATTAACAATTACCGGGTGGAGGTTATATTCACGCATAAAATTAAGCATGGTTTCACGCCTACCCATACTTTCGGCACAAATTAGTGTCCGGCCTTGATATTCATGTAAAAATGATTTCAGTGCGTGAAGTGGGTCGTCGGCTTGACGATCAACTGCGATAATAGGTAAACCATAATCAGTGTCGGATTTTATTTGCGGTACCAGTTTAGCAAAAGGTTTAATAATGGCACCAAACTGATCCTCGCTTAGATACAGATATTGAGGTGGTAGTGGTGGATAAGCCGGGTCGCCCTGTGCTAATGTATGGCGCTGTTTCACGTCTTGCCAGATTCGGGCTGCTTCAGCATAGACATCGCCAATACAAACTACTAGGGCGTTCTGAGTGATGTAATCAAAAATGCTAACACAGTCTTCTTCAAAGAATAATGGTAAATAATATTCGACACCAGCACCAAATTGCCCATTCGATACGGCATTGTAAACTGTGGCATGGCGAGGATCGCTGTTAATTTCCTCACGGAAGCGACTCCGGAATATTTTTTGCGCATCAGTATCTGTTGGAAACTCGTGAGCTGGTAGTAATCGAATTTCGTTTACGGTTGTTAAAGTGCGCTGGCTATCTGCATCAAATGTTTTAATGCTGTCAATTTCATTATCAAATAGATCAAGCCGGAAGGGTGTATCGCTGCCCATGGGGAAGATGTCTAAAATACCACCACGCATGGCAAATTCACCGGTTGCGACAACATGGGTGACATGGTTATAGCCAGCTTCGATCAAGCTGTTTCTAAGTGCGTCTACATCAAGTTGTTGACCGGTTTTTAGCCAGAAAGTTCGCCCCAGTATAAATGATGGCGGAGCGATTTTTTGCATGGCAGTAGCCAGAGGCAACAGCAATACATCCACTAAACCATTTTTTAGTTGCCATAAAGTACTCAGCCGTTCAGATACTAATTCCTGATGAGGAGAGAAATGTTCGTAAGGCAGAGTTTCCCAATCAGGGAAAAACACAACTCGTGCCGCTGGATCAAAAAATTGCCATGCAGACTGGATACGTATTGCTTGCTCGGTATCGCTGGTGAGGATGATTTTGATGTCTTGAGCGGGTAAATGTTGACGCAGTAACAGTGTCAAACTACCAGCACTAAGATCAGGCCAGTAAACAGTTTGTTTAGCTTGTGGTATTGGAAATTGGTTCGCAGCGGGCATAGTTTCTATAAGGCAAAAAAATAATTTTATTCTGTTACTTATGGGCAAGCTTGTATAAGACAAGTCTATCCAAAAGGTTATTAGATAATGTGGCTAAGCAAAAGTACAATTAAGTAATATTAAAAACAAAAGACGTCTTAGAATAAAGCAATCAAGTACATTACAGCTATGGTAATAAGCATAGCGAAAGCGCAGCCTATCTTGGCTACAACACCAATGACTAAACCAATAACAGTACCGATGCTGACTTTACTTGCCGCGATGAGATTGCGCCGTGCAATGAATTCGCCGATAGCCGATCCAATAACGGGTCCCAGAATCATTCCTGGAAGAGCAAAAAACATCCCAACGATAGATCCTATAAATGAGCCCCAAATCGCTCTTTTACTGGCACCACTATGCTTAGCGCCAAGCATACCGGCCAGATAATCCATAATGCAACCAAATAAGGTCAGAATACCCAACGAAATTAATGTTAGTGCTCCCATGATTTGATAATTGCTACTGAGAGCCAACAACCAAGTACCGCCAAACATTAGAGGCAAACCAGGTAGAGCTGGAATAATAGTGCCCAAAAGTCCTATGCACAGTAAAATAATAGCCAAAGCGACTAATAAAGCAGTCATAGATATTAATCCTTGCAAAAATTGGGTCAGTTGAATGGGGATTTAAAAGCAGATATACAAGAAGATGACTAGGTAAGATAAATAAAAAATATGTGATCAATCTTTAATTTAATTGTTTGTTTATCAATGATTTATGGTGCGGATAAATAAAAGTTGATTCGTTGCCTGTTACTATTCTGTTCATCAATTCGGTGCTCAATTATTAGTTTAAGCCAGAGGTGGTGCTGAGAATAATTTTAAGTAAACAGGTAGCTGTATTTTAGCTACCTGTTGGTTCAAAACTTATTTAGTCGAGCTTTTTAAAGTGTTTACGTCGTTCCTGTTCGCTTAGATAACGTTTGCGTAAACGAATTGTTTGCGGTGTAATTTCAACCAGTTCATCATCATCAATAAATTCAACTGCAGCTTCCAATGACAATAAAATGGGTGGAGTTAAACGAACCGCCTCATCAGTACCAGATGCGCGCACATTGGTTAGCTTCTTACCTTTTAGAGGATTAACAACCAAATCATTGTCACGGCTATGGATCCCGATAATCATACCTTCATAGATTTTTTCACCCGGATTGATAAACATCCTGCCACGATCTTCAAGATTCCATAATGCGTAAGCAACAGCATCTCCTTGTTCTTGAGAAACCAGAACACCATTACGACGGCCGGGAATTTCTGCTTTAACGGGGGCATAGTTATCAAAAACATGACTCATTAAACCTTGGCCACGAGTCATGGTCATAAACTCACCCTGAAAACCAATCAGGCCACGAGCCGGGATACGATACTCGAGACGGGTGCGTCCTTTACCGTCACTCTCCATATTAGTCAGTTCACCGCGACGTCGACCCAGTTCTTCCATAACTGCGCCCTGAGTATTATCTTCCACGTCAACAGTCAGATTTTCATATGGTTCGCATTTCACGCCATCTATATCACGGTAAACGACTCTTGGCTTGCCTACCGCCAGTTCGTAACCCTCACGTCGCATATTTTCAATCAAGATGGTCAGATGCAATTCACCGCGGCCGGATACACGGAATACATCGGCATCAGCGGTATCTTCTGCACGCAAAGCGACATTGGTTAGTAACTCTTTTTGCAAACGTTCACGAATCTGACGACTGGTTACAAATTTGCCTTCGGTACCAGCCAGTGGACTGGTATTTACCATAAAGTCCATTGTTAAAGTAGGTTCATCAACGCTCAGCATGGGCAAGCCTTTAGGTTGCTCACGATCTGCAATAGTGACACCAATGCCGATGTTGTCTAAACCAGAAATGGTAACGATATCACCAGCAGCTGCTTCTTCTAAGGGAATGCGTTCCAGACCCTTAAAGCCCAACAATTGATTGATACGCCCCTGACCAATTTGTTCATCTTCATTCATGATCATCACAACCTGACCAGGTTTAATGCGACCATTCAGAATACGTCCGATTCCCAGTCGTCCAGTGTAATTGTCATAGTCAAGTTGGGAAATTTGCAATTGTAAAGGCTGGTCGGCATCACCGGCGGGTTCAGGAGTATATTTCAGTATTGTCTCAAATAATGGGCGCATGTCACTGGAATCATCATCTTCTTCCAGTTTGGCGAAACCAGACAAACCTGAAGCATATACAATGGGGAAATCAAGTTGTTCGTCAGTGGCGCCTAATTTATCAAACAGCTCAAATGTCTGGTCAATAACCCAGCTTGGACGGGCGCTAGGTTTATCAATTTTGTTGATCACAACGATGGGTTTTAAACCTAAAGCAAGGGCTTTTTTAGTCACAAAGCGTGTTTGTGGCATCGGACCTTCCTGTGCATCCACTAAGAGTAATACACAATCAACCATGCCTAATACGCGCTCGACTTCACCTCCAAAGTCGGCGTGTCCAGGCGTATCAACAATGTTAATATGATATCCTTCGTATTCAATGGCAGTATTTTTGGCCAAAATAGTGATACCACGTTCTTTTTCCAGATCATTGCTATCCATTACCCGTTCGTCTACCTGCTGATTGGCACGGAAGGTTCCAGACTGACGCAATAACTGATCTACCAATGTAGTTTTGCCATGGTCGACGTGTGCAATAATGGCAATATTACGAATGTTTTTACTCATGGGAATTTATTACCCTAAACTGTATTAATAATTTAGTCGAAAAGTTAACCTTGAATTATAACATTTTAATACTGTTATGTGGAATTTTTAGCTAAATCAGGCTATCAGCCTGATTTAGCCCTTCAGTCAAAATAGCTGAAAATTTTTTTCGGTTTTATTTTTCTTTAACCAATATTAAGCAAAATGCATTATGATGGCACCCGTTAAATGATGCTGTTGAATTCTTTTTATTGTTAGAATGTCATATCAAGCTGGTAGTGGCAGATGGAACAATTAGAATTTTTCAATATTCCTAACCCTTGCTGTGGGGTGTGCGAAAGCAATTACCGTGGCTATTGTAAAGGCTGTTTACGCAGTCGCGAAGAACGCCTGTTGTGGTTACGTATGTCTAATACTCAGAAACGTTATGTTCTGAACTTGTGCCGACTGCGCAGAATAAAATTAACACAAATGACGCAACAATCAAGGAGTCAAGATGAAGCTACGGTAAAAACAGCATGGCAGCAAAATGATTTTGATTTCAAATAAGTAATTTGTACACTTTGATAGAGTTGTTAATATGTATTTTTTAGTTTTTAGTATTATTTGTAGTGTTTCTGTATCGGTACTGCTTAAACTGGCACGTAGAAACGGGGTAGAAATTCCACAGGCAATTGCAGTTAGTTATCCGGTGGCGGCGGTTTGTAGTTGGATTTTTCTGCAGCCTAAACTACTTAACTGGCAAATACAGACGCACCATTGGTTGCTTTTTTTGGCACTGGGGATGGGGTTGCCGGCAGGATTTATTGTGTTAGGTAAAGCTGTTGAACAAGTCGGCATGATTAAGACCGATGCCGCGCAACGACTATCTTTATTTCTGCCCATATTGGCGTCGTACGTTATTTTTAATGAACAGTTAAGTGTTAATAAAATTGTTGGTATAGCGCTGGCTTTGCTGGCCTTGTTTGGTTTGCTTTATAAAAATGACGGTGCTAAAGGTAAATCGGACAGCTCATTTAAAAATATGGGTTATCTCTTCGGCGTTTGGTTGTGCTGCGGGGTGGTTGATATTCTCTTTAAACAAATGGCAAAAGCTGGTCAGGAGTTTGCGCCTACCTTGTTTGTTACTTTTGTGTTGGCGGCAATTTTTATCATGATTTATCTTTGCCTGCGCAAAACACGCTGGAATGCAGCCAGTATTCTGGCTGGACTAATTCTGGGTAGTCTGAATTTCGGAAATATCCTGTTTTATATTAAAGCGCACCAGCATATGCAAAATAATCCTTCACTGGTATTTGCTGGTATGAATCTGGGCGTGATTTCACTGGCTACCGTTGTGGGTTGTATATTTTTTAAAGAGAGAATCAATGGATTCAATGCAGCAGGAATTGTCTTGGCTGCGGCAGCTATTTGGTTTCTATTTTATGGTTCGATGTTACATGGTTGGATACCGGGCTTCTAAATTTGTACTAAAGTAAAAAAACAGACCAGAATTATTCTGGTCTGTTTTTTTATTATCACTTTAATTGGTGTTGCTGAGTTCTGCTAGTTGTTGTGCCTGATGTTCAGCAATCAATGCCTGAGTAAGCTCAGTCAAATCACCGTCCATAATAAAATCCAATTTATGCAGTGTCAGATTGATACGATGGTCGGTAACACGGCCTTGCGGATAATTATAAGTACGAATACGTTCACTACGATCGCCACTGCCAATCAGGCTCTTGCGTTCAGCCGCTTCTTTTGCATGCGCTACATGTTTTTGTTGTTCATACAAACGCGACGCCAGTACCCGCATTGCCTGAGCTTTATTGGCATGCTGAGAACGACCGTCCTGACATTCTACTACCATTCCTGTGGGAATATGAGTGATACGCACCGCTGAGTCGGTTTTATTAATGTGTTGTCCGCCAGCTCCAGAAGCACGAAAAGTATCAATGCGTAAATCATTTGCATTCAATTCTACTTCAGCAATTTCATCCGCTTCAGGCATAATAGCTACGGTACAGGCAGAGGTATGAATGCGTCCCTGACTTTCCGTGGTGGGAACTCGTTGTACCCGATGCCCACCCGATTCGAATTTGAGCTGACTGTACACTCCTAGCCCAGCAATGCGAGCAATTACTTCTTTATAACCGCCCAGATCACTTTCACTGGCTGAAACGATTTCTACCTGCCATCCCATTCTTTCGGCAAATCGGGTGTACATGCGCAACAGATCACCGGCAAATAAAGCAGCTTCATCTCCTCCTGTACCGGCACGAACTTCAATGAATATGTTTTTATCGTCGTCTTCATCCTTTGGTAGTAATAACTTTTGTAAATCGCCATCTAACTGCTGAATTTGGATGCGGGCAGCGACAATTTCTTCAGTAGCAAAATCCTTTAATTCCGGGTCATTAAGCATTTCTTCGGCAGCGGCCAGATCGGTTTCAGCCTGTACATATTTTGCGTAAGTTTCAACAACTGGGGTCAATTCGGCATGTTCCCGAGTTAAACGTCGGTATTCATCCATATTGTTGGTTACATCAGGTGAAGCCAATAATGCGGTCACTTCTTCCTGTCGTTCGGTCAGGTGAATTAACTTATCAATCAAAGATGGTTTCATAGTTATTCTGTCAGCAATGTAATATAAATATAAAGAATCAAAATTTACTTCATTTGTCTAAATGGTATATCTGGCTGATTGCAGCAGCCAGTTCTGGTTTCTGTGCACAATCTTTTTTCAGAGTAGCGGTCGGTGCGTGCAGTAAAGTATTAGTAAGCTCTCGGCTTAATCTATTCAGTACTTCTTCCACAGCTACTCCCTTATGCAAACGTCGCTGTGCTTTGTTCAGAATGCGTTGGCGATGTTGTTCACCCTGATCTCGCAAAGCACAGATTAATGGAACTGATTGACGCGTTTGTTGCCAGCTAATAAATTCTGCAACTTTTGCTGCGACCATTTGTTCGGCTGCCGCCGCCGCCTGTTGACGAACATCTTTTCCATGTTGCACCAAAGCAAGCATATCATCTACAGAATAAAGAACAACATTCTCCAGTTCGTTTACTTCAGCTTCAATATCACGAGGAACAGCTAGATCAAGAAAAAATATTGGCTTGCCTTGGCGTTTTTTCAAGGTTCGTTCAACCAAACCTTTACCTATAACTGGAAATGGACTGGCTGTAGATGAAACCACAATATCATATTTAGCCAGAATTTCAGGCAAAGATATCAGTAATCCTGCATCAGCCTGTATACCTAGTTTCTGGCTTAGTATGCGGGCACGTTCTAATGTGCGATTAAGTACTGTTAATTGTTGTGGTTGTTCAGCAGCGAAATACGTTGCCACACCTTCGATCATCTCTCCAGCGCCCACCATCAGAATATTCAAGGCTGATAAATTCGGACAGAACTGTTTAGCCAGTTTAACCGAGGCAGCAGCCATCGATACAGAGCTTTCCCCTACAGCACTTTTACTGCGTATTTCCTTAGCGGCAGCAAATGTTTTTTGCCATAGTCCCCCCAGCTCCTGACCCAATACTTGCTGTTGATCAGCAAATTGGACAGCTTTTTTTAATTGCCCCAGAATCTGTGGTTCACCCAAAACCATTGAATCAAGTCCACAAGCTACCCGGAAAGCATGCTGTATTGCTTTAAAATCACTATATCGATATAAATAACAGGTAATTTCATCTATCGCTAATTGGTGATAATTACTCAGCCAAAACAAAACAGCAGACGTATCGCCACAGCAATAAATTTCAGTCCGATTACAGGTAGATAAAATCATTGCTCCGCTTACTCGCGTCATTGTTTTTAGCGAGGTCAATGCATCTGCCAGAATTATTTCAGGAAATGCTAAACGTTCGCGTATGCTAACGGGAGCGGTTTGGTGATTCAGTCCGATAATGGTAAAAGACATATTGCAGAAGTTGTTTGCGCTTAGACGTGGCTACGAGTACGATAAATACCTATTTGGTAATATATATATATATATTTGTAGTTGGGATTCAGCAAATAAAGCTAAGAATTATACGCTACTGGCTTTAAAAAAGCAGCATACAGCTAATCTATCCACATTAAGAAGTTTATTTTTTTTGATGAATTAAATGAACAATATGAATTTGCATAATATCCGGCAGGATTACAGCAGTCAGTCATTAAATGAAGAGGATTGTACTGCTCAACCTCTGGAACAGTTTCAACACTGGTTGTCAGAAGCCATGCAGGCAAAAGTGAATGAGCCTACAGCTATGAATTTGGCTACAGTTGGCGATAACGGTCGGCCACAAGCCCGTATTGTATTGCTGAAAGAAGTTGCTGCACAAGGATTAGTGTTTTTTAGCAACTATCAAAGTCGTAAGGGCAGGGCGTTAGCACATAATCCTTATGCAGCAGTAACCTTATTTTGGCCGGAACTAGAAAGGCAAGTCAGAATTGAAGGTATTGTTCAGCATTTAAACAATACTGATTCCGATGCGTATTTTAAAACTCGTCCTTACACCAGCCGTATAGGAGCTTGGGCTAGCCAGCAGAGTGAAGTTATCAGTAGTAAACTTGAATTGATGACTCGGGCAACAAAATTTGCAGCAAAATATTTGCTCGCCGTGCCTCGTCCACCGCACTGGGGCGGATACTTGCTTATACCGAATCAGTTTGAATTCTGGCAGGGGCGACCTAGTCGTTTACACGATCGTATTCAATATATTTGGCAAAACGATAACTGGATCAGACAAAGACTGGCGCCGTAATAGTTTTAAGTTTTACTCTGAAGGATTTGTCTGCTTTTGTACAGGACTGTCAGAAAGAACTTTAGTGCGGATAAATTGTTCAGCCATGTCTTTTAATTCATAGCGATCAGTTACTGGGTGCTCCTTAGTATTTAGCAGAGGAGCAAAATCCACCTCAACTCTAATTTCAGGAATAGATGTGATTTGCCAGATGCTACTTAATACATTGATATTACCGGCAAAACTAACTTTATCCGTGCGTCGCTGAGCATCATAATAGCGCAATGCCAAAGACTGTACTGGCACATCAGCATCAATAGCTGCCTGAAACAGGGCAGCCTTAAAAGGTAAAGTTTCAAAACCCGGTGAAGTATAAGCCTCGGGAAAAAACAAAACATTTTTATTTTGCTTTAATGCTTCAATAATGGTCTGAGTAACTGGGGTAATATCCTGACGAGAATGACGATTAATATAAACCGTACCAACGTTTGTAATTAAATTTCCTAAAACTGGCCACTTTCGGATATTTTGAGTAGCAATAAAACCACCTGGGATATATTTCATCATTACAAACATATCAATCATCGAAATATGGTTGGCAACTGTCAACCAGGGCATCGTGTTAGTATGCTTTAAGGAATTATTTAGCTGAATATGAACATTAATGACCTGAAGAAAATTATCCGAAATAGAAATTAATTCCTGATTACGTTCCTCTGGAGTTTTATATTTCAAAAAGCGTACGCGCCACAGAGTATGTACTAACCAGCAAAGCAAATTAAGTATACGCCAGCAGCGAATCAGAAAAAAAGTTTGTTTAGATTTCATAAATTATTTTTGACAGATTGGACAAAAAAAACTACTGCGCTGACCTAAAGATATTTTTTCAATAAGTTGACCACAAATCTTACACGGTTGATTTACCCGACCATATACATCATGCTGGAGTTGAAAATATCCGCTCTTGCCATCACTATTCACGAAGTCACGTAAAGTACTTCCTCCGGCAATAATAGCTTCATGTAAGACTTCTTTAATATTATCGGCTAATATAATACATTGATCATAAGTTAAATTCAATGCCGGAGTAGCTGGATGAATTTGACTGCGAAATAATGCTTCATTTGCGTAAATATTGCCTACACCAACAACATTTTTATTATCCATAATGGCTACTTTAATGGCGCGTTTTTGCTTATTTAATCTATCGTATAAACAAAGGCCATTAAATTCATCACTTAACGGTTCAGGTCCTAGCTTGGCCAACAATGGATGATGTTCTATAGCTCCAATATACCATAAGACTGCACCAAAACGACGCGGATCATGAAAACGTAATACTCTGCCATTAGTAAATAAGATATCCAAATGATCATGTTTTTGTATATCAGGTACATTCAAACTGGTAAATATCCGCAAACTCCCTGTCATGCCCAAATGGATTATTAAGGTACCGCCAGCGGTTTCAAGCAATAAATATTTAGCCCGACGTTTGACAGTTATGATCCGTTCACCATATAGAAGTTCAGCTAAATCTTTTCTAACTGGCCACCGTAAACGAGGTTGGCGTAATATAACATCAGCAATTGTTTGTTCAGTGATAATAGGTTCAATTCCACGACGAATAGTTTCAACTTCTGGTAATTCAGGCATAATCTGCAAGTAAATAAAATAATGAATTATACAACATTTTGAAAAACAATAGCTTTATCATTTTAACTTTAACAAGTTATTCATAATCTTTATAAGGAGCAAAATAATATTCGTGCAAGATAAACGGAATGCGTTAAAGCTGCCCCTAAGATTCTCTAGATACTCAGTTCAAATGCAACAAAACATTTAATAGATCATCATTCTAATTTTAAAAGATTTATGTCATTTAAATTCTTATAGTTATCCTAAGGAGAACATAATCGTATTGATACTTGGAGAATGTTGAATAATAATCTAATTATTCAAAAATAAAAACCGCTGGATTGTACGGTGAGTTAAATTAAGATTAATAAAACATCAGGAGATAACAGAACAAAAAAGATTGACAGAACGAATACAGCTTAAACTAATTTCACGATGAAATTGTCCAGCATCTTAGGATTTTAAACCATTTCAGCTGATGTGAAGCGATGCTCTGATATGACCTAAGGGTAAGCAAAAAGATATAAACTGAAAAATCAAATAACATTGAAACAAATGGGAAATCTATAAAAAAATACTTATTTAGCAAATAATTTAATCAAACCAAATAAGCTATATGAAAAAATTACAACATCATTTTGTGCTATTAATTAAACTTCTTTTAGTTCTTCCTTTGACAGGTTGTTTTTGTATGCAAAAAATGGAAGTATTACCGAAGTCGTTACCCAATGCCAAAGTGGGTAATCCCTATTATGCTAAAATTGAAGTTTGGGGTGGCAAAGTTATAGATTATTCTTTTTACTATGATATCAAACCAGAAAACTCAGGACTTGAATTATCTATTCCTTCTTATTTTGAATCACATGTTTCCTATAATGATCTAGAAGTAAAGGGAGTACCTAAGGCTGCAGGGACAATCAGCATAGAACTTTCTGGATTAACTTACGCTACAATGTGTCCGGGAAGTAAATTTAACAAAACATATATTATTAAAGTTGAGGAATAATATTAGATTTGGTATAAATTACGTGAAAAAATACAATATCATTTTGTGCTATTAACTAAATTTTTTCTAATTCTTCCTTTGACAGGTTGTTTTTGTATGCAAAAAATGGAAGTATTACCGAAGTCGTTACCCAATACCACAGTAGGTAATCCCTATTACGCTAGAATTAAAGTTGTTGGTGGCGTCGCTAATAGTAATCAATTTTCTATCATATCCAACCAGAAAAATCTGGTCTTGAATTATTTCCTACTGATTATAGAACAACATATCTTTCCTATAATTATCTTGAATTAAAAGGAACGCCTGAAGTTACAGGAACAATCAGCATAGAACTTTCTGGAAGTACTTACGGTACAATGACATATGAGGGAAGAGACTTTAAGAAAACTTATACCATTAAAGTTGAAGAATAGTATCAGAATGGGTATAAATTTTATGAAAAAATTACGATATCACTTAATGTTAATCATTGGATTTTTTTTGACTACT
>CAMLPN010000054.1 GCA_946481965.1 uncultured Neisseriaceae bacterium
GCCAGACACCAATAAGAAGAACCCGGTTGATTAGTCAGCCGGGTTCTTTGCTTTGGATTCCTGCAATTGTGAATATGTATTGAAATGGGTAATTGAATATATATCACCTTCTTCAAATGAATCAAAACTGATGCTATATCAATTTTGATATATCTCCTATAGATTATTTAAATATGACGTGAGATCAGCCAAATAGTATTTGACCAAAGGAAGACGATATAAGTTAATTGTTATTTAAAAACATTTCTTCGCACGTCTACTTCGATATTAATTTATTTTTATTTTGAATTGAATATTATGAATCAACAGGATAAACAATTATATTCTGATCAGTTATTTCTCTCCATAATTTTGATGGTAGCAGGAGCACATTTGTGTAATGACTTTATTCAATCAATGCTAACGGCTACTTATCCTCTTTTTGAAGAGAAATACCATTTAACTTTTGCACAGATAGGTGTTATTAGTCTGGTATATCAGTTAACCGCATCAATCCTACAACCAGCAATTGGTTTTTATACTGATAAGCATCCAAAGCCTTATTTATTGCCCTTAGGGATGGTGGCAACTACACTTGGATTGTGTATGCTCGGTCTGGCTAATCATTTTTATTTGCTATTATTGGCCGCAGCATTTCTGGGTGTTGGGTCATCTACTTTTCACCCAGAAGCATCACGCGTAGCACGTAATGCTTCAGCTGGACGGTTTGGTTTTGCCCAATCGGCATTTCAGGTAGGTGGTAATCTTGGTTCTTCCTTAGGGCCGTTATTGGTTAGTGTGATTGTATTGAAATATAACCGACAAGAAAATATTTTATGGTTTGTCGTTGTCGGTGTGATAGCGATTGTACTGCTGACTCGTATCAGTGCTTGGAGTGCACATCATCTGGCCACGAATCGACATAAACGCTCAGTTGATCTGGCTTTACCGTACGATAAATATAAAACTATTTTTGCTTTGCTTATTTTAAGTATTTTGATTTTTTCAAAATATTTTTATATGGCCAGTATGAGTAATTATTATAGTTTTTATCTGATTGAGAAATTTGCTTTATCGAAGCAGTCAGCAGTTGTGTTTTTATTTTTATTTTTGGCCTGTGTCGCTTTGGGCACTTTTATTGGTGGTCCAATTGGTGATCGTATTGGTCGTAAATATGTTATCTGGTTTTCTATTCTTGGGGCGGCACCTTTTACTTTAGCTTTGCCGTATGCTGATTTATGGGGTACGGCTATTTTAAGTTGTCTGATTGGAATCATTATTTCTTCAGCTTTCTCTGCTATTGTAGTTTATGCTCAGGAATTAATTCCGGGCCGTATTGGTTTAATTGCCGGATTATTTTTTGGTTTAATGTTTGGAATGAGTGGTGTTGCCGCTGCGGTTTTGGGTCGCATTGCTGATCTGACTAGTTTGCAGATTATTTTTAAATTTTGTTCCTTTTTGCCTTTGTTGGGTATTCTGACGATTTTGCTGCCGGATGTGGAACGTTATAAACGTTAGACATAAAAAAGACCATAATTATGGTCTTTTTTTACTATTCAATGATTGAAATTTTAAATTATCTTTAATTTTTTTAATGATAATTTGATGAATGCATAGAAAATTGGGGCAAATATTAGCCCTATGACTCCAAATAGTGTTTCACAGAATACCATAGCAATAAGAAGCTCGCAGATACCGGCGTGAATTTTGGTACCAACGATTTTGGCATTGAGAATATATTCAAGTTTATGAATAGCAACTAGATATAATAGCACAATTACAGCGATCCAGAAGGACACAGTGAATGCCACTAAAAACATGATGGTATTAACAATAAGATTACCAACGATGGGGATCAGACCAAGCACAAAGGTAGCCAGAATAAGGGTTTTGCTGAAAGGTAAATGAATTCCGAAGATGGGTAGTACTATCAGCAGAAAAATGGCTGTCATGAGGGTATTGAAGAGGGAAATAATAACCTGCGAAAAAGCCACATATTGGAAAACTTCTACCAGACAATTAAGGCTGTCTTTAAATGCCTGCATGTAAATAGTAGTGGGTTCGGTTGTTTCATTGATACTGCGTTTATTTTGCTGATAGCCGGCGATTAAACCAATAATCATCCCGATGATGATGATCAGCAGAGAATGAAACAGTTGTTTGATGATAGATTGTAAGTATAAAACATGTTCTTTAATAAAATTCAGGGCATTGTCACGCAATTCAATGAGATTATCCGGTAAATATTTTCCAACTGCGGGTGGCAAGGAGGTAGATATGCTGTTAAAGAGGTTTTGTATATGGCTTAAAGTTTGTTGCGGAGCACGTGCTACACCAATAATCCAGTTAAAAAGATAACCAAATCCCCCAATCAGCACGCTCATAAAAATGATAGAAAGTAAAAGTACAGAAAATAACTTGGCTTTATGACCCCAACGGTGCATTTTTATGCTCAGGAAATTTTCCAGCTTTTGCATCAGTGTATAAGTTAATAAGCCTGAAATGATTCCCGACATAAGATGTATTTGCATAAAAATAATAAAAAATACTGAGTATAAGCAAATACTGAATAAGCCAATTTTTTGTTTACTATCCAAAAGCATCAATTCTCCCTGCCTACCATACTTTGTTGGTAATATGGCTGGTATTCTGCCATCATTTATTTTGTTTTACCAGTATACGGCTGTTGGCAGAATGGATCTTCATCTGGATGTTTGTGCCAGCTATATTCGATACGATAAGCGATTTGTTCTGCTGTACTTTCGTCGAGCTGATCACGTATAAACGCTAATGCCATATCCATGCCGGCGCTGATGCCCGACGAGGTATAGTATTTATCATCTCGGGTCCAGCGGGCTTTTTGTTGCCATTGAGGCTTGGTAGAGGTGGATTTAACCCATTCAAAAGAACGTTTGTTAGAAGTGGCTAGTTTATCGTCCAGCAGACCAGTTTTCGCTAGTAATGCACTACCTGTACAAACTGTGAGGACATAGTGGCTATGTTGTGCCAGTGTTTTTATTTGCGCGATAAAATCTGGCTGCAGGATGAATGAACGTGCGCCGGTACCACCGGGGATAAACAGAACATCAAGCTGTTGATCTTGAATAATTTTGATGCTTTTGGTCATTATTTGTACGTTATCTTGATTACTAATAATGCCACCGGTGGCTGAGTAGTATTGGATGTTCCAGGAAGGTACTTTACCAAATACCTCTACTGGTCCGAAGACATCTAAGGTTTCGAAATCGGGATAGAGGAGTACGTTGATTTCCATGATGTAAATTGAGTGCAAAGATGGGTTAATAGATAATTACTTGTTTTGATTATAAGCTTTTTACAATCCAAGTAAATAAATTTATTTTAATTTGTTATTAACTGGTGAGGATATTTTTATTGAATCTTTCTATTTTTCAGTTGGCCTTACTGAAATTATTTAGCATTAAATGATGTTGAATGACGATGAATGCCAGACTGTTTTAGGCAAATTGATGGGCTTGAGCAAGATTTAATCATGATTTGGTATAGGTTCAAGCCCGGTGTAGGGAGCACCCCAATATCGACAATAATCATAAAAATTTGTTCAGAATGATATTCACATTTTAGAGATACATAGTGATGGTTTAATTGCATCCTAAAAATGATTATTTGTTACGCCGTTTAGCGCGTGGATGAGTATCATCATAAATCTGAGCTAAATGGTTAAAATCCAGCTTGGTGTATTGCTGGGTGGTACTGATGGATTTGTGTCCTAATAATTCCTGTACAGCACGAATATCATGGGCATTTTGTAAGACATGACTGGCAAAGCTATGACGAAGCATATGGGGAGACAAATGTCGATCACTGCCATGGGTAATAGACCAGACATTAAGACGATTCTGAATCTGTCTGGCCGTAAGACGAGTGCCTCTGCGACTCGTAAAGACAGCATTTTCACCATTCCTAGCAATGCGGTGAGGCAGATAACGGCGCAATGCCGCGACAGATTTACTGCCTAAAGGTACTTGTCGCTGCTTATTGCCTTTTCCAGAAACATGTACCCAGTTTTCGTCCAATACCAGATGATGCAAATTCAGTTGTACTAATTCACTCAGACGTAATCCGCTACCGTATAGTAGTTCGAATATGGCCTGATCTCGCAAAGAAAGTGGCGTATTGATGTCTGGATGGTCAAAGGTTTGATTGAGTTTTTCTGCCGGCACGGCTTTCGGTAGTCTTGCTCCTGCTTTGGGTGCCTTAATATTGGTTGCCGGGTTATTGCTTAACTGTCCTTGTTGTTGTAGGAAGTTGAAATAGGCACGCCATGTACTGAGTTTGCGTGCCAGTGATGCTGGTTTATCACCCAATCCGCTGAGTTTTTTTAATGCGCCAATTAAATGTAAGCGAGTTACATCTTTGCAGTTAAGTTGGTCAGGTAATAATCTTTGCAGCTGATTCAGATCTCGTTCATAGGCACTTATTGTTAAGGGAGACAGACCGCGTTGACGCAGATGAAGAAAAAATTCTGACCATAAAGTCCAGTCTGAATGTGGATGTGCTGACATTTATTTAACCTGATTGAGGCGTTGACGAAAGCTATCAGGAGTGCGACTGATGCGCTGGCGATTATAATCAAAAAAAGCCATACCAGTTTGTGCCAGAGCAATTATTTTGCCATCTTTGACGCGATTGATTCGATAAATAAGATTAAAGCCAGTCTTACTCAAATCGGTAATAGCTATGCTGAATTCCAGTATATCACCATAATAAGCCTGATTTTTATATTCGACTAAAGCATTAAGCATGATTAGGCCGGCACCCTCAATATTCAGCTCGCTATAGTTCATTGAACTAAGAAAACGTAAACGGGCTTCGTGACATAAGCGTAAGACTGCGTCATTAGCCAGATGATTACCATAATTAATATCACCTATGTGAACGGTAATCTGGGTGTGAAAATTCCACAGGTCTGGTTGCTGAATATGTAATCGGCTCATTATGTCAATTCTAGTGAAAATACAAAGTAATGTTAGCAGTTTTTAGTATATCAGTTGTTACTCTAACATTGATTATGGCAAATTTGTGCTAAGCTTAAAGATGATGATTATTTTACAGAGTTGCTAATAGCAGTTCTGCGATTGCTAAATAGTTTGGGAGGATAACGATGTATCACAAAATTATGGTACCGGTAGATGAAAGTGCCGCAGCAAAAAGAGCATTACAGGAAGCTATTATGCTGGCTAAGCTATGTAATTCAGTTATCCGGGTAGTTAATGTGGTAGATCTAGCGCAATTTAGCTGGGGCGGAGTCGGTGCTATGCCTTCTGAAGAAGTGCGTAAAGCGGTAAATGCTGCTGGAGAGAAAGGAGTACGTGAAGCTCAGGAAATGCTGGCGCAGTCGCAGATACCATTTGAAATTGAGGTAATTGAAAGTGCTGGGGACAAAATTGCTGATTTACTGATTCGTGAAGCTACGGAACATGAGGTAGATTTGGTGGTGATGGGTACACATGGGTTTAGTGGATTTATGCATGTGTTGATGGGTTCTGTGGCTGAAGGTGTGTTACGTCAATCAGATATTCCGGTTATGCTATTACGTGTCCGGGATGATAATTAATTCGGTACTTAGATGGGCAAACCGGATGATCTGCTTTTCTATTAATATATCATAGCTGATTTGATGGGGTGTCCATATAATAGTTATTGAATATCTGTATCAATATAAGAGTTGCTTAAAGTATTGAGAATCTGTAACCAGATTTCCTGATGCTAAATAGAAGTTATGATCAAGCTTCGCTAACGGTGGCTTTATGTATTAAGGTTGCTATTTACTCACTAAAAGTAAAATTTTATTTCCCTGTATTACAAGAAGACTAGAATGCGACAGTGTTTGGCGATCTCAGTATTTTTCTAAAACAATTAGAATATACACGGAGCGTGATAAAGGTGTTGGAAACAAGCTATTTTAGATTTTGACATGGCGATAAACATAAAATTAGTTTCAATTAATTATTTATCATTATTAAAAATATTGTACGTCCAGATTGATCTCCTTGTATGGCTATTGAATTACACATGACTCAATTGATGTAATAACAGTAAATTTAAAAAATATGACTGATTATCTACTATCAATAAATAATATTTTTAGAATAGAGGTATATAAATTAATAAGTGGTTTAAAGATAGGTAATTGATTTAGATAAAATTGGTCAGATTTCGAATCATTAATTATAGTAGTATCGCTGATTACATTATAAATATAAATTCAACAATTTATACACTATGATTATCTGGCTATATTGATTAATCAAAGAAATTTCAACAAAGATTAGAAAATATCTTATATGAATAGTTTTCAATGATTGAGCAAACTTCAATCTACTCAAATCACAAATAAAATTTTTTCTGCTGCTTTTAGCCTATTAGTTTCTATTGAACAATGTAACATGTCTATAGCAATTTTATAATATTTTTATATAATAATTATATTTAATTCAGGAAATATTCTTTTGCAAAACAAAATGAAACAGATTTCTACAAATATAGTAATTATTTAGCCGTTCAATTAAATTTATTAATCCATATTTGGTCAGTAATTTTTTTATAAAATTTATGAATGGTGAAGTAGTTACATTAGATAAATAAATAAAAAGTTTAATAACCAAGGAAGTTGCCAGATTGCTACATGCTCATTTAATTGACGATAATGTAGATGAAAATCAGTTTTCAATTAAATATCATACGAATTCTCATATAATAATTGTTTCCAGAATATCAGTGGCCTCTGAAAAAATGATGAAAGCTTAGAAAAAGAAATTATTATTTTATTAGTAATAATTTGCATGAAATTAATATAGTTTAATCATAAATGTAATTCAATTTTGTTCAGTTTTGCTTTGGTTGGATTTATTTGGGGAACTACTACATTATTTTAAATCTACATTAAATATCTAGCTTAAAAAGCCTGTATCGCCAAATAACCATAAATGTGAAATTATATGTTCATTTATTACTAATCCTTAATTAAAGCAAGATAAGTACACCAACGAGCTATGGTGTCGACCAAATATAAAATCAATAAGCTAAATAAAAAATCTGAAAATCATATGTCATAAATAAGCATTCACAATAATGGTATTAATATTTGTCTAATACCAATGTACTAACAATAATCAGTTTTTTGGAATTAGATTTCAGGTTTTTTGCGTAGTCTGGGATTATGGCGCAATGATTCAAGGGCAATATTAATAAAATTGTGTGCAATCTCATTAATATCCAATGTTTGCAAATTACTAAGCCAGAGTGTTGTTAAACCCATAAATAAAGCCTGAAAATATAAAGCGGCCTGTTCTATATCTGAATCCTGTGGAAGAATATTCTGTTCACAGCTCATTTGAAAAACGGTACAAAGATTTTGCCACCATAAATTTTGGTATTTTTGCAACAATTTTACAATAGCTTTGTTATCTGCCGTATGCTCACAATTTAAATATAGGATATAACAGAATTTTCGGTAACTTTCATCACTGGACATACGAAAAAACATTTGTTCCATCGCTTGCATCATATTATTCAGTGCACCAGGAGAACTGGTGTCAATATCATGTTGTAACTGAGTTCTTAATGGACAGAAAACCTGCTGGAATAATGCGTCAAACAAGTCTTCCTTATTTTTAAAATGCCAATATAAAGCACCACGTGTTACACCAGCTGCAGTCGCAATTTCATGCAAAGAGGCTCGGCTAACACCTCGCTGATAGAATACTTCAAGAGCAGCAGCCAGCAGTGCTTCTTTGGTTTGTTGTGCTTCTTCTTTGGTTTTACGCATGATCATTTTCCATAAATTTTGTATTAAATTAGGCAAAATCGATATTAATTCTGAATAACGTTGTATTTTTTGATTACAATGCATTGAGATTAAAAGATTGTGCTTGGTTTACATACATTGTTGCATGTATAATGTGCAGCGTAAAGTTATTTTCCGATCGTCTGTCGTTACATATCTCTTTGTTTGGTAAATTTTATTTAGGCAATGAGTATGTTGACGCAGGCGCTATTTGTGTCATGGTTTTAGTATAGACATGTGTAAAGATTAATTTAAATTTTAGTAATACACATATTGAGGTGAGTATGAGAACGGATCAAAAAACAAATAAATGGCGCATTAGCGCGATAGTGCTGGCAAGTGCACTGGCGATGGCTGCATGTGGCAAAAAAGATGATGGGCATGCACAACAGCCTCCTATGGTAAGTGTAATGACTGTAAAACCAACGACAGTGACTGTGGAATCTGAATTAACTGGTCGTTTAAAACCGATTCGTGAATCTGAAGTGCGTGCACGGGTGGCTGGTGTCTTATTAAAACGTCTATTCGTAGAGGGTAGCTATGTTAGAGAAGGGCAGCCACTATTTCAGATAGATAATGCTCCTTATGTTGCCTCACTACAATCTGCTCAAGCAAGTTTAGCCACTGCGCAGGCCAATGCAGCTAAAGCTGATGCAGATGTTATGCGCTATCGACCACTAGTAGCTGCTGATGCTATCAGTAAACAGGAGTTTGATCAGGCTATCGCCCAACAACGATTGGCACGTGCTCAGATTCAAAGTGCACAGGCAGCTATCAGATCTGCACAAATTAATGTTGGTTACGCGTACGTGCGTGCTCCTATTTCGGGTCGAATTGGTAAGGCTCTGGTAACTGAGGGGGCGTTAGTTGGTCAGAATGAAGTCACTCAATTGGCGTTGATTCAGCAAACTCATACTCTATATGTGGACTTAACCCAGACTGCGGCTCAGGCAATGAAAATCCGACAGGCAATTGCTACCGGCAAAATGAAAACGCTGGACGGAGCTATTGAGGTTGCTATTAAACTGGATGATGGTAGCGATTATCCACAAAAAGGACGCTTACTGTTTACTGACATGACCGTTGATGAAGGCACCGGGGAAGTAAAAGTACGTGCCGAGATTCCGAATGATAACGATATGTTATTACCGGGACAGTTTGTACGGGTAGAAATTCCTCAGGCTGAGATTCAGAATGCGGTGTTGATACCGATGGAAGTGGTAACTCGGGGAGCCAGCAGTGATACTGTGACAGTGGTAAAAGCTGACGGTTCGCTGGAAGTTCGCAAAGTGACTATTGCCCAGCAACAAGGCAATAACTGGATTATTACTGACGGATTACGTACTGGTGATAAAGTGGCTATGGATGGTTTGGCTTTGGTACAGCTAACTGGTGCCAAAAAAGTTCAGACACGACCTTGGCAGCCAACAAATGCTACTGCACCAACTGGTGCACCTACTCCAGCGGCTTCTGCGCCGGCAGCATCCGCGCCAAAGGCTGCAGCGGCTTCTGCTCCTCAAGGTAAGTAAGGAATAAGTAATATGTCACGATTTTTTATTAACCGACCGATTTTTGCATGGGTGGTGGCTTTGTTCATCATCATTGCCGGTATTGTGTGTATTACCAAACTACCTGTTGCACAATATCCGACAGTAGCTCCGCCATCTATTACCTTGTCAATCTCTTATCCGGGTGCAGATGCACAGACTATTGAAGATACCGTATTGTCACGTATTGAACGTGAAATGAATGGTCTGGAAAATCTGGAATATATGGAAGCCAAATCCTTGTCTAACGGCACGGGTTCACTGACATTAACTTTCAACCCCGGAACCGATGATGATATTGCGCAGATGAATGTGCAAAACGCCCTTTCTCGTGCCGAACCACGTTTACCAGCAATGGTGAAACAAACAGGTGTGCAGATTGCCAAATCACGTAGTAACTTCTTGATGGTAACCATGTTTACCAGCGACAATGCTAATCTGACACCGGCAGATATTGCCGATTATGTGGCACGTAATATCCAGCCTGAGCTACAGCGTATTGATGGTGTGGGTAACGTAATGGTGTTCGGTTCTGAACGCGCTATTCGTATCTGGCTGGATGCGGATAAATTGCGCAGCGTAAATCTGAGCCCGGCGCAGGTTAATGCTGCCGTTGCCTCACAAAACCAGCAAATTTCAGCCGGTAGTCTGGGAGCATTGCCTTCTCCGGATAATATACAGACTACTGCCACTATTGTCGTTCCGGGACAGCTGAAAACTGTTGAACAGTTTGAAAATATCATCATTAAAGCCAATACTGATGGTTCAATGGTGCGTCTGCGAGATGTTGCCCGCGTGGAAATGGGCAAACAGGATTACTCAAACCGTGCTCGTTTGAATGGTAAAGATGCAGTAGGTACTGGTATTCAGCTGACTACCAAAGGTAACGCTCTGGCCACTGCCAATGCTGTAAAAGCCAAATTAGACGATTTAAAGAAATATTTTCCGGCTGGTATGAACTGGTCTGCACCTTATGACAGTTCTACTTTCGTGAGCATTTCTATTGAAAAAGTAGTACACACCTTAGTTGAAGCGATTGTGTTGGTATTTTTGGTGATGCTGTTATTTTTGCAAAATATCCGCTATACCCTGATTCCAACAATTGTGGTGCCAATTGCCCTGCTGGGTGCCTTCGCAGTTATGTATTTTACTGGGCTATCCATTAATGTACTGACAATGTTTGCAATGGTGCTGGTGATTGGTATTGTCGTTGATGATGCTATTGTGGTGGTTGAGAATGTTGAACGTATTATGGCTGATGAAAAACTTCAGCCCAAACCGGCAACAGAAAAAGCCATGGGACAGATTTCTGGAGCCGTAGTCGGCATTACCGTGGTACTGATTACCGTATTTATTCCGATGGCGTTTTTCTCAGGATCTACCGGTAATATTTATCGTCAGTTTTCTATTGTAATGTCGGTAGCCATTTTCTTCTCAGCTTTTCTGGCATTGTCGCTGACACCAGCCTTATGTGCTACTCTGCTTAAACCGGTTAACGAACACGATGCGGAGAAAAAAGGATTTTTTGGGTGGTTTAACCGTAAATTTACTAGCGGTACCAAAAAATATGAATCCAAAGTGGCTTATCTGTTACATCGCAGTAAACGTATTTTCCTGATCTATGCTGCTCTGACTGGTGTTGCATTATTTGTTATGACGCGCCTGCCAACTTCATTCCTGCCAGAAGAAGATCAGGGTTATGCTTTGGGTTTGGTGCAACTTCCTCCGGGCTCTACTCAACACCGTACTTCTGCAACATTTCAAACCATTGAAGACTTCACTCTGCATCAACCTGAAGTAAAAAACATGGTTACCGTGCTGGGTTGGGGTATGAGCGGACAAGGTCAGAACGTTGGTTTAAGCTTTCTGGTACTGAAAGACTGGTCAGAACGTAGTGGCGCTCAGCATAGTGCTAATTCACTGGCAGGTCGAATTACTGGCGCCATGATGCAGTCTCTGAAGGATGGTTACATCTTTGCAGTAGTACCGCCTTCTATTCCTGAATTGGGTACCAGTACCGGTTTTGACTTCCGCTTGCAGGATCGCGGGGGTAAGGGACATGATGCTTTACTGGCTGCACGCAATCAATTATTAGGTATGGCGCGTGAAAGCAAAGTACTGACGCAGGTCCGTCCAGATGGTATGGAAGATGAACCACAATTACGCATTGAAATTGACCGTGATGCTGCCAATGCTCAGGGCGTGTCATTCAGCGATATTGCAACATTATTAGGTACCGCATTAGGTTCTAACTATGTCAATGACTTCCCCAATGCCGGCCGTATGCAACGTGTGATTGTGCAGGGTGACGTGGCTTCACGTATGACTCAAGAAGACCTCAATAAGCTGACAGTAGCCAATGCCCAAGGCAAAATGGTACCTCTTTCCAGTATGATGAAAGCCCAATGGATAACCGGTCCAGCCCAAACCATTCGTTATAACGGTTATACTGCTATGTCAATTACGGGTAATGCTGCACCTGGCTACAGTACCGGTGATGCTATGGCGGAAATGGAAAAACTAGCCAGCAAACTGCCAGAAGGCTTTGGTTATGAATGGACAGGTTTGTCTAAAGAAGAGAAAGATGCAGGTAGTCAATCAACGGTACTGTATATGTTCTCATTATTAGCGGTATTCTTGTGTTTGGCTGCCTTGTACGAAAGTTGGTCTATTCCTATATCCGTAATGCTGGTAGTACCACTAGGTCTGCTGGGTGTGGTATTGGGAACATGGCTACGTGGCATGGAAAATGACGTGTATTTTCAGGTTGGGCTGATTACCGTAATTGGTTTAAGTGCCAAAAATGCTATTCTGATTGTTGAGTTTGCCAAAGAACTGCAAGAACAGGGCAAATCTCCGCTTGAAGCAGCACTGGCTGCAGCACATCTGCGTTTCCGTCCAATTCTAATGACATCCATTGCCTTCATCATGGGGGTAGTACCACTTTACTTTGCTAGTGGTGCATCTTCCGCCAGTCAGCGTGCCATTGGTACCAGCGTATTGTGGGGTATGTTGGTTGGTACTTTTCTGGCTGTCTTCTTTGTGCCGGTATTCTATTCCAGTATACGTTCACTGTTTAGTAAGCATAAAAAAGACCCAAATGGTGATCAGGATCAAACATTGCCTATAGCGGTCAATAGTGACGGTACAGCGGTAATACCGCTACATAACCAGCCTGATTCAGAGGATAAAGCATGAAACAATTAGTTAAACCTACCCTGCTGACAGTGTTAATTGCTGGTGTCATCTCTAGCTGCTCCATGGCTCCGCGTTATCAGCAGCCTAAAGTGGAAATGGCAGAAACCTTTCCTGCTGTCAAGGCCAATAATCAACATGCAGGCAGAATAGCTGCTCCCGATCTGGGATGGGAAGATTATTTTGCTGACCAACGCCTGAAAGAAATTATTGGTTTGGCGCTGGATAATAACCGTGATTTACGTATAGCTGCGTTAAATGTAGAAGCAGTTCGTGCCCAATATGTTATCTCACGTGCTGATCGCTTACCGGCACTGGGTGCTACCGGTAATGGTGGACGATCACGGATAGCACAAGACCTGAGCGCCATACGCGATGCGTATGGTAATCAGACCAGTTATATTGCTGAATCGTATAATGTGGGCTTAGGCGTAACTGCATTTGAGCTAGATTTGTTTGGTCGCGTCAAAAGTCTATCGGATGCTGCGCTCAATCAGTATTTCCAGCAAAAGCAAGTACGTGACTCCACACAAATCAGTTTGATTGCCAGCGTAGCTAAAGCTTATTTCAATGAGCGTATTGCGCAGGCACAAATGGATTTATCCAGTCGAGTACTGAAATCGAGAGTGGAAAGTAAACGTCTGACCGATCTGCAATTCAAAGCTGGCGTAATCTCACAGGTAGAAGTAGATGTTGCGGTATCCCAAATCGAAGCTGCTCGTGCAGACTATGCTGCTGCACAGCAGGCACGCGAACAGGCACATAATGCGCTTACTTTACTGGTTGGTAAACCATTGCCGGATAACCTACCAGCTGCGGCACCACTAAGTCAGCAGTTTGTGAACGCAGAATTGCCAGTGGGTTTACCTTCATCTATTTTGTATCAGCGTCCAGATGTGCGAGCAGCTGAATTTGCCTTGAAATCCGCTAATGCTAACATCGGCGCAGCCAGAGCGGCCTTTTTCCCCAGCATTAGTCTGACCGGCAGCATTGGTTCGGGCAGTAACGATATAGGCCATCTCTTTAATGGACCGAATCGTACCTGGAGCTTCACACCACAAATTACCTTGCCAATTTTCACTTGGGGCAAAAATAAAGGTAATCTGGATCTGGCTACTGCCCGTAAAAACATTGCTGTAGCCCAGTATGAGCAGACAGTACAGGCTGCTTTCCGCGATGTTGCCGATGCATTGGTAGCTCGTGATGCATTGAAACGTCAGTATCAGGCTAAACTGCGTGGTGAGCATGCGCAAACAAATCGCTATAAATTAACCCAGTTGCGTTATAAACACGGTATTTCCAGCTCGCTGGAATTACTGGATGCAGAACGCGACAGTTATGGCGCCCAGCAGGCAGTATTGCAAATACAGCAGACCTTGCTGGAAAACCGGGCTGATATCTATAAAGCTTTAGGTGGTGGTTTGAATGCACAGACCGGTAGCAACCCAGTTGCATCTAATACAGCTAAATAAATGTGACCGGACAAGATGGTAATGAATACATTGCCATCTTTCTGTTGACTATCAACGAAAGTGCAACAGCATATACTGGCTGATTACAGACTTTTTTATACGAAAAAGTTACACACAGCCATGACAGCGACTATTTTCACACAGTCTGACTATACAAAATGATTTAATCCTTGAATAGATTCTGCTTTTCATGGTATAAATCGCGTTTTACGAAATTTTAGAAGTTTGGAGTTAACCATGGCACGTGTATGTAAAGTGACCGGTAAGCGCCCGATGAGTGGCAACAACGTGTCACACGCCAACAACAAAACCAAACGTCGTTTCTTGCCTAATCTGCAATCTCGTCGTTTTTGGGTTGAAAGTGAAAACCGTTGGGTACGCCTACGCGTTTCTAACGCAGCGCTGCGCACCATCGACAAATTAGGTATTGATGTAGTATTGGCCGACCTGCGCGCTCGCGGTGAAGCTTAATCATATAGTGATTTAAGGATAAAGCAATGCGCGACAAAATTAAATTAGAATCATCTGCTGGTACAGGTCATTTCTATACCACTACCAAAAACAAACGTACCATGACTGGTAAATTCGAAATTAAAAAATTCGATCCAGTTGTGCGTAAACATGTAATGTATAAAGAAACCAAGCTGAAATAATTATTTCATACTGGTTTGAAAAACCTGAGCAGCGTATTGCTCAGGTTTTTTTGTATTATGAGCTATGATAATCAATCATAATGAATAATCTATTTTGCATAATGGTAAAAGATGAATAAAGAAATACTAAATCTTCAGCAACGTATTGAAGAGCTGGAAATCCGCGATGCTTTTCAGGAAGAAACCATCCAAAGCCTGAGTGACACCATAGCTCGCCTACAGCAAACACTGGATCTACAGCAAGCGCAACTGCGCTTGCTTTACCAGCGCCTGCCGGATAAAGCGGAAAGCAACAATGAACCATTTAATCCAGCCAATGAAATTCCACCACATTATTAGATAGCTAACATTATGTCGATCAATCCTCTAGTTAATAAAATATAACCCTCTTACCAACAACATATTGGATTCTGAAAATATGTTGTTAAAATAAAAGTAATCATAATTAAATATAAATTTAATAATTTATTATCTTATAGCTATAATTTTCCTATTATCATAACTTCTAATAATAAATAATGCTTAAAAATTAAAACAAATCTTATATCATATTGCTATAGCTAGATTGAATTATGGAAATTTACTTTGTTTACATCCGAATGGCAAAATCTATCATTGGGATCACGAAGCCAATGATCTATATTTTGATCCGAAAGTGATAAACGGATACCTGGAACAAAATACCAATTTAAAATTTGTAGCTGTAACTATCCCCTAAAGTAGTACAGCAAGAAAGTAGAAAATTCTCTATGATATTTTTAAGGAGAATTTCAAT
>CAMLPN010000055.1 GCA_946481965.1 uncultured Neisseriaceae bacterium
CATTTTTTGCGGTATTGGTTAAATTTGGTTTGGAGTCTGGTTTTGGTTTTGTACCCGAATCACCTGATGCCCCGCCATTATTATCGTTGCTGCCTGAGCCGTTTCCACCTTGACTGGTGTCGTTTGAGCCGCCAGCAGGACCAGATGCAGACAATATCCAGTCTGAACCGTTAGAATGGCCAAATTCGTCTAAACTATTAAATTCATAACCACCAATATCTACTGCAGAGGACGATAAGTTAAATTTAGCGTCCCCCCCATTGGTTTCAACCAGTTTAATTTGTTCATTCCCGGTAACTGCAGCTGAGCCTGTACGTTGATCATTGATGATAATTCGATGATTACCCGTTGCCTGTTGCGCTCCGGTAATTTTCAGTACATCACTATCCAGATTCGTACCAATTGCAGTTCGCATTTCAAACACGCCATTACCTGCTAGCGAATCTGCTGTTAATGTCATCGCATTGGTGCCGTCAAGACGGGACGTGGAGCCAGGTGTATCATAGTTATAGCCAAAACTAACCTTAGCATCATTACTTAGTGTCAAACTGTCAACAACCGAATTGCCGGTCATTTTCCATTGGCTTTGGCTACCTGAAAGGTTAAGGTTAATTTCACCTTTTTCTTGTGGATTCGACGAATTATTGTCTATTGTACTTAGTAGTCTTGAGCCATCAGTCAAATTTAAATTAACTATACCCTTATCATTTAATACAGGATTATATATTGCAACAATATCGCCCTTAATATTTGTTTTACCATCAATATTAACGACACCTGCCTGTGCTTCGATTGCATTATAATGTTCATGATTCTTTGAGACTATGCTGACATCATTTGATCCACCCAATATATCTAATTTACCGCCCTTTTGCGCCATTAAAATTGGTGTACCATTTGATGAAGTCACATCAAGCCCATTCTTTATTTCGATTGTATCACCAGGGGAGTCATCAAATGCGGTGGTGCCAAAATAAATGCCCTTATTATTTTTACCTGATGTATTGATGGTAACTTTATCATTGAAAGTTAGAACTGATCCTAACTGAGAAGGATTATTTGACTTGACGGTAAGAATACCTACACTTTCTTCCCCTGAGGTATTTATTGATACTTCACCATTAAACTCACCTTTTGTGGGAGAGTTTGATGATGAGTTATAAGCATATATACCAACAAATCCTTTCCCACTACCTTTAATAGAGACATTTTTATTAAGTACAGCATTTGCTGTACTGGCTAAATAAATACCTCGATAATTGTAAAGGTTACTTTGCATAGCATCAGGTTTTTCAATATTGATTTCCAGATCACTATTTGAGATAAAGTTTCCTTGTGCGCCTACATAAACGCCATAATAGGCATTATTATTGTTTGCACTATTACTTTGAATAACAAATGGATTAGTACTATCTACAGTTATTGATCTACCATTAATTGCAAGACCTTTGTCAGAACTATTAATATGTGGTTTAGTGTTGCCTGTAGTCTTGATCACTACCTCATCCCGAATTAAACCAGTATCAATACCAGAGGTTGTATAGTTACTGATATTACTATCATCAATTAACGTGGTAGCTTTTATACCCAAAGAAAAAAGAGTTAAGGTTCCGAGCGAAACGTTAAATAATAAATTGTGTATAATTACATTTGTTTTTTTTTGTTTAAAATTACTCATTTATATTCCTTAACCTATTTCTCTAATAGCCAGAATAGCAGTAATAAAAAATTATAAATTTAGTTAATTTAAATTAAAATTAACAATATTAATTTAAATTATATCAAATTATGCATATATAGCAAATGTAATTGAAGTTATATTTGCAAATGCCAAACATTTAATAATTTGTTTGTAACACTAGCTTCAATTTAAAATTAAATTGTTATTCGCTCTGTTTTTAGTTAACAATATATATTCAATTCTTCATTAAAAATAAAATTAAGGCATTGTGTTTCCACTATCTCACTTTACTAATTACTAAATGGCAAAATTATCTGTATACAGAAGCATATTATCTGTTGAAACCTTATTTATAATTATTTTAATAATGAAAAAAATTTTATTTAAAATTTATTAATCGGTATACCAATTATTATTAACTATTTTTGCTCTATATCTTTTATTTTACTCAGTTTATTACCCTTATTTTTCATACAAAAATGACGGTAATTACATTCTATTACCGTCAATGTAATCAGAATAATTAGCTAAAATTAAATAACAATTTTTAATTAAAAGTTATAACGATATCCTACGTTAACCTGTTTCTGATCGAATTTATTGCCCGCTGAATATACGACATCACCATATAGATTATGTTTGCCATTCAGTCGCATATTAACCCCTACTCCGTTATCCCACCAGTTTCCGCCAAAATCATATTTTTCTTTGGCTACTTGATTAAAGGTATAAGATGTTTCTCCTTTAAACTCTCTTAAATAACCCGTTTTAAAATAGATATCCACTGGATTTTTACCACTCTGAATGGTGTAACCTAATATTAGACTGGCGCGACCTATTAATGAATCATAGCTGTCCAGTCTGGTACTTAATCCATTAGTCGCATTGATGGTGGCTCCATCCTGATGTGAATAGGTCAGCTGAGCTTGCGGTTCTATATACCAACCCTCATCCGCATTTTCTGTACTGGAGAAATGAATACGTTTACCTACTTCTGCTCCTATTGAAAAACCATTGGTATTGCCGTCTCCTTTAACATGGTAGCCTCCTGCGGTCATGCTATTAAACTTGTTGCTCATATGCATATACTTCACTAAACCATCTAGATAAAATCCATTCTGGCTTTGTAACGTTCCATATAAGCCCAGTGAATAGCTTTTGGTACTACCATCACCAACATTGTGATCAACTTCACCTCGACTCAGACCGCCCATTATTCCGTAATAAAAGTTAACCTTATCGTAGTCCAGTTTACGATCAAGCCCTAACTGTAATCCATAATAATCCATGTCAAAGCCTGATAAACGCTTATCATTAAATGAGCTTAGTTTACCTGTATATATTCTTCCCCATACTTTACCGCTTTCTGTATCATCGGTACGGATTTGTCCCATACGTTGCAATAAAGTTTGTGTTTCAACATAATTCATTAAATAATTTGAATTAAGTATATTGGCTGCATTTTTTGCGGTATTAGTTAAATTTGGTTTGGGTTTTGGTTCTGGTTTATTATCAGGCTCTGGAGAAGCATACAATATCCAATCTTTACTGTTAGGATCGGAATTACCAATTTCTCCTAAAGTATCAAATTCATAGCCACCAACATCAACAGAAGGAGTGAGCAAAGTAAATTTTGCATCGCCACCATCGGTTTCAACCAGTTTAATTTGTTCATTTCCGGTGACTGTAGCTGAGCCTGTGTGTTTATCATTAATGATAATTTTATGATTACCCGTTGCCTGTTGCGCTCCAGTAATTTTCAGTACATCACTATCCAGATTTGTACCAATTGCAGTTCGCATTTCAAACATGCCATTACCTTTCAGCGAATTTGTTGTTAATGTCATCGCATTGGTACCGTTCAAAGGTGGCGTAGAGTCATGTGTATCATAGTTATAGCCAAAATCAACTTTAGCACCATCACTCAATGTCAAATTATCAACAACCGAATCGCCTGTCATTTTCCATTGACTTTGGCTACCTGAAAGATTAAGGTTAATTTCACCTTTTTCTTGTGGATTTGACGAATTATTGTCTATTGTACTTAGTAGCCTTGAGCCATCAGTCAAATTTAAATTAACTATACCCTTATCATTTAATATAGGATTATATATTGCAATAATATCGCCCTTAATATTTGTTTTACCATTAATATTAACGACACCTGCCTGTGCTTCGATCGCATTATAATGTTCATGATCCTTTGAAACTATGCTGACATCATTTGATCCACCCAATATATCTAATTTACCGCCCTTTTGCGCCATTAAAATTGGTGTACCATTTGATGAAGTCACATCAAGCCCATTCTTTATTTCGATTGTATCACCAGGGGAGTCATCAAATGCGGTGGTGCCAAAATAAATGCCCTTATTATTTTTACCTGATGTATTGATGGTAACTTTATCATTGAAAGTTAGAACTGATCCTAACTGAGAAGGATTATTTGACTTGACGGTAAGAATACCTACACTTTCTTCCCCTGAGGTATTTATTGATACTTCACCATTAAACTCACCTTTTGTGGGAGAGTTTGATGATGAGTTATAAGCATATATACCAACAAATCCTTTCCCACTACCTTTAATAGAGACATTTTTATTAAGTACAGCATTTGCTGTACTGGCTAAATAAATACCTCGATAATTGTAAAGGTTACTTTGCATAGCATCAGGTTTTTCAATATTGATTTCCAGATCACTATTTGAGATAAAGTTTCCTTGTGCGCCTACATAAACGCCATAATAGGCATTATTATTGTTTGCACTATTACTTTGAATAACAAATGGATTAGTACTATCTACTGTTATTGATCTACCATTAATTGCAAGACCTTTGTTACGGCTATTAATATGTGGTTTAGAATTGTTTGTAGTCTTGATCACTACCTCATCATGAATTAAACCAGTATCGATACCAGAGGTTGTATAATTACTTATATTACTATCATCAATAACAGTGGTTGCTTCTACTGAGTAAGGTAATAGAGTTAAGGATCCGAGCGAAATTTTAAACAACAAAACGTTTATCATTACATTTAATTTTTTTTTCTTGAAATGGTTCATATTTACTCCTAATTAATGTTATAAACTCTTAAACAAAATATCCTCAATTCAATATATTAAGTTATATTTGAGACCTCAACACATTAATTCAGTAAATACTAGTTAATATTTTATATTTTAATTACTTTAATTTCAGTTACATATGTAGTTTTTCTTCACTTAAGCTAAATTCTAGAATGGATAGCTGTATTTGTTATCATTAAAAGTAATGTTAAATTCTATATCAGCAATAAATTTATCATTTTAATTATAATTAACGTTTACATTACTCCATGCATTCCCATAAACAATAAATTTATATGATTCATCCGTTATTTTTTAGATTTACCTTAACTTGTCTTAAGAACTCATTCGAGCTTAGTAACGATAAGTGTGATATCAACTGACGTATCTTTCCTTATATTTTACTGAATATCATCGTATCAATTCCGATTTTATATATTTTCCTATGTTATGATTATCGATAATCAATTTCGACATCATTTATTGATATCAAAGATAGAGTTAAGCTCCATAAAATATGTGTCATTAATTTCATTTTTGATCTTAAGTTAATCAGCTATTTTTTATTAAATTATTGAAATATAAATTATTTATACCTATTAAATTACATTGGGTATACAAAATTTTATATAGACACTATTTATTTCAAATAATAATTTGAATAAATATTTATTTTATTGATAAATAAATTATTTAGTAAACCAATACTGTTAATATAACTTTTGCAGACACTGACCACAGAATTGAGATAATTAAGTTAAGATTTCCAGATTTAAAAAAAACTTAAGACTGGTTTGATCATACCCATGTACCACCATTAATTAATTTTTTGTAGTAACAATTATTTTATTTATAATTTTTTTGAAGACAAATTCAGTATGTTTGGATTTTTGACTACTTCTTATTTCATAACATAAAAAATCAAGATTTGTCTAAACTTAAAAAATTAATAAATTCATGCCAGACAACACTTTTTAAACTATCCGACTAATTAGATTAATAATGATTCTCTTTTATAAATTAACTATATTTGCATTCAACCTGTTTGCAGTAATGTTTTTTTGAAGCCAAAACTGTTATCTCTACAGCAAATAAAAACCAATTAATAGTAAATTTTTTTATCTGCAAGTATATTCATTTGCATCTTAAGTACTGTTTATTATAATAATTTCATTCAAAAATTTTTTTATTATAACAAAAAACTAATAGAGGCATTATGAAAACACATACATCATTTCCCTTTGTCAGAATAATTACTTTATTTGTACTCTGGCTAACCGTTATCTACTTGTTCATAGGAGGAATATGGCTGAGCTGGCTGGGTGGATCACCTTTTTATATCGTTATGGCACTGTTACTAGGTTTATTTACCTGTTTGTACCAATATCAGCGTAGCAGTTGTTTATGGTTATATGCTTTTATTCTGTTCACCACTTTAATTTGGAGTTTATCGGAATCTGGTACTGATTTTTGGGCATTAGCTCCACGTGTTGACATATTATTTCTATTTGGCTTATGGTTTTTAACACCGTGGTCAACACGTCAATTCACAGCATCTGGCAGTGGCAAAGCAGTTATTACAATCGCTTTAATTGCTATTCTGACAGTTATGTTTTACAGCATCAGTCACGATCCACAACAAATAAATGGCATCATCACTCGTAGCCAACCCACACCGGCAGCAGATATTAATGGTGTTGCAGCCGAAGACTGGCCGGCGTATGGACGGACGCATAGTGGTACTCGTTATTCACCCTTGACCCAGATTAATACAGACAATGTCAAACAGCTCAAAGTAGCATGGATATATCATACTGGTGATTTCAAAACTGCTAATGATTCAGCAGAAACCACTAATGAACTCACCCCGATCAAAATCGGCAATAAACTTTATATTTGTACTCCACACCAGTTTCTTGATGCTCTGGATGCTACAACGGGTAAACGCTTATGGCGTTTCGATCCTAAATTAAAGAGTAATCGAACCTTCCAGCATCTTACCTGCCGTGGAGTCAGCTACCATGATGCTACAGCGGTATCCAATGATGAAACCTCTGCATCGACACTATGCCCACGAAAAGTATTATTACCAGTAAATGATGGTAGATTAATTGCAGTCAATGCCGATACCGGGCAAAAATGCATGGATTTTGGTCATGATGGTGAAATTAATCTGCAAGCTAAAATGCCTTATGCATTTCCGGGTGGTTATAATCCGACTTCACCTCCAGTGGTAACACCCAGTACCATTATTATCGGCGGTGCAGTAACTGATAATTTCTCTACTAAAGAACCTTCCGGTGTTATTCGCGGTTATGATGTCAATAACGGACAATTAAAATGGATATTTGATACTGGTGCGGAAAATCCCAATACTATGCCAGGAGAAAATACTACTTTCGTGCATAACTCACCTAATGCCTGGGCACCTTTGGCCTATGACCAGCAACGCAATATCGTTTACATTCCTACCGGAGTGAGCACACCTGATATTTGGGGTGGACATAGAGACAAATTACAGGAGCGCTATGCCAATTCCATCCTGGCATTGAATGCATCAGATGGTAAATTACTGTGGCACTATCAGACTACCCATCATGATTTATGGGATATGGATGTCCCCGCACAGCCCTCTCTGATGGATATTTCCCAGCCATCTGGAAAACCAATTCCCGCCATTTATGTCCTTACCAAAACCGGAAATATTTTTGTGCTTAACCGCGAAACTGGACAACCTATTGTGCCAGTTACTGAAAAACTGGTACCGCAAACTTTGCAACATGGTAAGCCAACGCAGGGCGAGCAGTATGCTACTACACAGCCATTTTCTGCTTTGAGCCTAATGCCAAAAGACAAATTAACTGACAAAGACATGTGGGGGGCAACCATGTTTGACCAACTCTTATGTCGTATCCAGTTTAAGCGTCTTAATTACGATGGCATTTACACACCACCCTCCGAAAACGGTACTCTGGTATTTCCGGGGAATCTGGGTGTATTCGAGTGGGGTGGTATTTCCGTCAATCAGGATCGACAAATTGCGCTAATGAATCCAATTGGCTTACCTTTTGTTTCTCGTCTTATTCCAATGAATACAGATAGAACTGAGCAAAAACAAGCAACGGGTAGAGAAAGCGGCATACAACCAATGTACGGCGTGCCTTATGGCGTCAAAATAAATCCTTTCTTATCGCCATTAGGCTTACCTTGTAAACAGCCTGCATGGGGCTTTGTTGCCGGCGTGGATCTACAAAGCAATCAGATCGTATGGAAAAAACGTATTGGTACCATTCGCGATAGTCTGCCAAAATTATTCCAGTTACCACCAATGAAAATTGGTGTACCTGGGCTGGGTGGCTCTATATCCACAGCTGGCAACGTTATGTTCGTCAGTGCTACACAAGACGATTATCTACGCGCATATGATACCAGTAATGGTAACCTGCTATGGCAAGCACGTTTACCTGCCGGCGGACAGGCCACACCAATGACTTATGCTGTTAATGGCAAACAGTACGTTGTGCAAATGGCTGGTGGACATGGTTCATTTGGCACTAAAATGGGTGACTCCTTGATTGCTTATACTCTGCCCTAAACTCCGGCAGATATTAACAACTAGGCAGCTTTTTAAATTCATTTCCGTCTGTAGTTGATGCTCACAAAAAAAGACATGTTAAAAACATGTCTTTTTTTGGTACAACGATTATATTCAAACCACAATATTGACTAATCGTTTTGGCACAACAATTACCTTTTTCGGTGTTTTGCCATCAATAAATCGTTGTATGTTCGGTTCGGCTAGAGCTACTGCCTGCACCTCTTCATTACTGCTATCAACCGCAACGGTAATTTGGCCACGCAGCTTCCCATTTACCTGAACCATCAAAGTAATTTCATCCTGTACCAGTGCTGCCTCATCGACTATTGGCCAGGCTGCATCCCACAGCGTTTGCTGAACAGATAATTCATTCCACAATGCCTCACACACATGTGGCACAATCGGCCATAGCAGACGCAATACACATTCCAGTACTTCTTGAGCTACAGCCCGTCCCTGCTCACCACTACAATCAGTACGGTCATACAAGTTCAGTAGTTCCATAACCGCAGCAATAGCAGTATTAAACTGCTGGCGGCGAGCATAATCATCAGTGACCTTGGCTATGGTGGTATGAAGTTTAAGTCGTAAACTCTTCAGTTCAGCAGATAAACTATCCTGATTTCCGGCAAATGCAGTTACCGCTGCGCCTTGCTGCAAATAGTCATATACGGTACGCCATAAGCGTCGCAGAAAACGATGTGCACCATCCACACCAGCGTCAGACCACTCCAGAGATTGTTCCGGCGGTGCCGCAAACATCATAAACAGACGCGCAGTATCGGCACCATAGCGATCGATCAGCGCCTGTGGATCTACACCATTATTTTTGGATTTAGACATCTTCTCAATGCCACCAATACAAACCGGCTGGCCATCTGCTTTCAAAGTTGCAGCCAAGGGTCGACCTTTGTCATCACGCTGTAAATCAACATCCTGAGGTGCAATCCACTCTTTACTGCCATTAGCACCTTCACGGTAATACGTTTCACACACCACCATACCTTGAGTCAGCAAACGTGCGAATGGTTCATCGACATTTAGCAAACCTTCATCGCGCATTAATTTGGTGAAAAAGCGCGCATACAACAGATGTAAAATAGCATGTTCAATACCACCAATATATTGATCAGCATTCATCCAGTAATTAGCCGCTTCTTTATCCACCATGGCAGTTTCACAACGCGGTGATGCATAGCGTATCGCATACCAGCTGGATTCAACAAAAGTATCCATAGTGTCGGTTTCACGGCGCGCCTGCTTACCACAACACGGACAAGTCGTTTCATAAAATTCCGGCATTCTGGTTAATGGTGAACCAGCACCATCAGGCACCACATTTTCTGGTAAAACCACAGGCAGTTGGTCTTCTGGTACTGTTACATCTCCACAATCATCACAATGAATAATCGGGATAGGACAACCCCAGTATCGCTGACGGGAAATACCCCAGTCGCGCAGACGATATTGGGTTTTCGGCGCACCGGCATTTTTAGCCTGTAAAATTTCACCTACGCGTTCAAATGCAGCATGAAAATCCAAACCATTCAGCTCACCACTGTTGATACACTGTGTCTGCTCCTTACTACCATACCATTCTTGCCAGAGGTCTGTAGTAAAATCATCGACATCCTGAGTGGAAGCAATAACCTGTTTGATTGGTAACTGATATTTATTGGCAAATTCAAAATCGCGCTCATCATGAGCCGGAACCGCCATTACTGCACCATCACCATATCCCCACAGCACATAATTAGCCACCCATACCGGCAAAACATCACCATTTAGTGGATTGATAGCAAAACGTCCGGTTGGCATACCTTTCTTTTCCATCGTTGCCATATCCGCTTCGGCTACCGAACCAGCTTTGCATTCAGCAATAAATTGCTGCAATTGCGGATTATCAGCGGCAGCGGCAGTAGCCAAAGGATGTTCTGCGGCAACAGCCACATAAGTTGCGCCCATTAACGTGTCTGGACGTGTCGTATACACCTGCACAAATTTAGCATATTCGTCGGTTAAACCAGTCTGACTGTCTTCGGCCAGTGCAAAACGTACCTGCATACCACGCGACTTGCCAATCCAATTGCGCTGCATAGTCTTAACCTGTTCTGGCCAGTGTTCCAGCGTATCCAAACCATTAAGCAGCTCTTCCGCGTAATCCGTAATCCTGAAGTAATACATCGGGATTTCACGTTTTTCAACAATGGCACCAGAACGCCAGCCACGACCATCTACAACCTGCTCATTGGCCAGTACCGTCTGATCCACTGGGTCCCAGTTAACCGTACCATTTTTCTTATAAATAATACCTTTCTGAAACAAACGCACAAATAGCCATTGTTCCCAGCGATAATATTCCGGAGTACAGGTCGCAATCTCACGTTCCCAGTCAATAGCAAAGCCCAGACTTTGTAATTGCTTTTTCATATAAGCAATATTTTCGTAAGTCCATTGCGCTGGTGCCACATGATTTTTCATGGCTGCATTTTCAGCCGGCAGACCAAATGCATCCCAACCCATTGGTTGCATCACATTGTAGCCATTAAGCAAACGATAGCGACTCAGTACATCACCAATAGTATAGTTACGTACATGCCCCATATGTAACTTACCGGAAGGATAAGGAAACATCGACAGACAGTAATATTTTGGTTTGGGGCTAAAATCTTTAGCATTAAATAAACGATATTCCTGCCAACGCGCTTGGGCGGCAGGTTCAATTTTTTCGGGATGATAATGTTCTTGCATCATGAATAGTCAAATTTCTTTAAAATTAGATCAGTATTATAACAGCTTACTCAAATCATCATACATAAGTTAAATCATCGAAGCTAAGTAACAACAACAGCACATACCAGCATCAATACTGATAACCTACAAAAGCAGCTCAAAAAGACATAATTATTGCAAATCAATAAAATTAATCGTCAGAAAACCATTGTACATATTGATACATTAGTTACAATAACATTATCAATCGTTTTTAACTCATTCATCTACCTGTGAAAAGCAGCAATTAAAGCATGTTAATGAGTGATTAAATTATTTCCACCATGAAATGCGGTCAATCAAAATCATCAGTTGATTTCATCTTTTATAATAAATCTTTTTCAGAAGTGTCATATTATTATCGTAATATTTTTTATATTTGCTCAAAGCATCCCGAGAAAATATATTGCTTTATCCTGACCAAACTCAATTAAAACCGCTTACCTTTTCTAAAAAAATGATATTAATTGATAATTTAATTATCATCTATCAAAGACATCATTGCTTGCCTATTGTTAGATCAAAAATCAAAATACTATTAAATACCTTTATGCAACAAAGCTCACAAACATGATAAAAGCGAAAATAAAAATATAACTGACAAAAATATTTTGCTTAATGTTAAGCATAAAAGACCTTAACAGAAAAATAGCGTCTGATTTTATAACTTCCAATATCTACTATCCAGGTAGATCAAGAAAAATTAATCCTTAATGCTTAAAAATATATATCGAATTAAAACGGATAACTTCGATAAATATACTACGAATTTCATCGCCAGCCCTATACATTTAAAAATTAAAATAGGCTCAACCATCTATGTTAAATAAAGCGACTGACAATAGTCATTCGTATCACCACTTAAAACTAATCTACTCCATCTGATGATTCATTTCCTGCATTTAATTTTCTTAGCAGTTTTAATGCTTTATCTGGGTCTTCATTGCGTAATATTTTTTGTACTTCCGTTTCCAGAACTAAAACATCACTTTGGATAATTCGATTCTTAACCGGTAAAATATTATTGGCATTCATAGAAAAACAACGTAATCCCATACCCAACAATAGTCTGGTATATTGCTGGTCACCCGCCATTTCCCCGCAAACACAAACCGATTTATTCATACGCGTAGCAGTACGGATAATGTGTAATAATAATTTTAATACCGATGGGTGACTTGGCTGATATAAATAACTAACACTCTCATCACCACGATCAGCCGCCAGAGTATATTGAATCAAATCATTGCTGCCCACCGAAACAAAATCAACACATTTCAAAATAGCATTAATTGTTAGCGCCGCCGATGGAATCTCAATCATCACACCAATTTGGATACTTTCATCAAATTCTGCAAATTTATCCCTTAGCTGTTGTTTAGCTGTATTCAGATGAGTAAGACACTGCTGAACCTCAGTTAACGAAGAAATCATAGGCCACATCATCCGCACCGAACCATATGCAGCTGCACGCATAATTGCTCGCATCTGCGTACGAAACATGACCGGCTCAGCCAGACACAAACGCACACCGGTTAATCCTAGAGCTGGATTCATACTATGGCTCGGTCCAAACCATCGGGGATTTTTATCTACACCCAAATCAATGGTGCGAATAGTGATTTGCTTCCCCTTCATTTTTTTGACAATATCTACATAATGTTCGAATAATTCATCTTCTGTGGGTAACACATTTCGATTAAGATAAAAATATTCACTGCGTAACAACCCGACTCCATCAGCACCAAGACTATGTAGTGCTTTAATATCCTCCACTCTTTCAATATTGCCCAGTAACTCAATATTTATGCCATCCTGCGTTAAGGCCAGCGTATTTTTTAGCTTACTTAACTGCCGTTTCAGACTACGAAATTCACGTAAGCGTCGACGATATTCCTTTAAAATAACATTGTCAGGCGCAATAATGACAACACCCATACTGCCATCAACAATAATTAATTCATCTTCATTAATTAATTCTCTGGCATGACCAAGTGCAATCACAGAAGGTATATTCAAACTACGGCCCAAGATGGCCGTATGACTTGTCGGTCCTCCAGAATCAGTGACAAAAGCCGCGATACGACTATCCTTAAAAAAAACCGTATCCGCGGGTGACAGATCGTAAGCTACTAAAATAGTATCATCTTCAAAATCTTCTGCTTCAGAGACAACTTCAGTTGATAAACCTATCAAATTCTTAAAAATCCGCTCCACGACCTGCAACATATCCTGCTTACGTGCACGTAAATAATTGTCTTCAATAGAATCAAATTGTTCAGATAATTTATCCGTTTGCAGTTTTAAAGCCCATTCGGCGTTAATGCATTTATCTTTAATAATATCAATTGGTTCTCTCGATAAACTAACATCACCTAAGAGCATTAAATGTAATGAAATAAATGCGCCCAATTCCGACGGCGCATTTTCAGGAATATCAGCGCGTAATTGTTCCAACTGACGTCGAGTCGTTTTTATTGCTTGTTCATAACGTGCAATTTCTTCTGGTAACTCCTCTGAAGATAATTCCCGATGCGGTACATCATCCATACCTCGCACCACCAAATGAGCACGCCCAATGGCTACGCCTGCACCTACAGCCACTCCATGTAGCACTATAGACATTATTCTTCTTCGCCAAAGTAATTGTTAATCAATTCTTCCAAAGCCTGCATAGCTTGATTCTCATCTACACCATCAACTTCTAGCTCAATTACACTACCCTGCGCAGCAGCCAGCATCATCAAACCCATAATACTTTTTCCATTTACCCGTCGATCTTTACGTGTTACCCATACTTCACACTTAAAATGACTGGCTACCTGCGTAAACTTATTAGAAGCACGTGCGTGCAAACCCAGCTTATTGATTATTTTAATTTCTTTTTTCAACATATTACAGCTCATCCTCATTAGAAATCGTCATAATGCCGGCAATGGCTGCTGCTTTCACTTCATCAGCAAATTTACGTACATCATCAAACTTAGCAAAATTCTGCAATGCCTTAATCAGCATCGGAGCATTCAAACCTGTTAACAGAATAATATTATCCTGATGAATAAGTTTACGAACTAAATTACAGGGAGTTGCACCAAAAATATCTGTCAATATCAATACCCCTTTGCCATGATCCAAAGCTGTCAGTTTTTTAACAACTTCAGCATGAATTTGCTCCACCGAATCATCACTTCTAACACCTACCACGGCAATTTTCTCAGGTATTGAACCAAAAATATGTTCAATTAACTGCAAATTCGCTTGTCCCACCGTTTCGTGGGTTACTATCATCAAACCAATCATTGTATAACCTATTACCATTACTACATTAGGAACCAATTCCTAATGATAAAGATCATTCATCTAATAGAAAAATTTCTTCCCCTTATTTACTTTTCTAAAGTATAAGAAATCGCTGAAAAAAGCAATGTAAAAACTATGACTCTATTATAGAAAAAGATCCAATTGCTGATTCTGTTAGGATTAAATTTTTATCCTAGCCAATTTTGTTATTATTTTATCAGCTTACTCTATCTTGTTTCAGTCATGTATTTTCGTTATTACAACTATTTTATTCCTAAGTAACCAATTCATTAATAATGAATTACTTTAAAATACAGTACTATAAAAAGAAATTTGTAAATTTATTTTTATTAATACAGTATTAAAGAACACATACCCGAAAAATCATGGATATAAAGACAACAATCATCAAAAGAAAAAAGAATAAATTTTAACTGATCACCTAAATAGAATTTTATTTTTATCGAATTGGAGTAAGAATCAAATTATTGGCAACTGCAAAATATCAAACTTACAGATTAATGGGGATATTGATTGATCATTAAATTATCCACCCAATAACATTAATATTATTTTCTTCAGGTTGATGCTCTTAAACAGTGGTTACGAGAGATAATTCTATAAATCTACATTAAACAATTTCCTAACCTAATTATTGCCTTAAATTATGTCATTGCTCTGAATTAATTAAATAATTATAAATTTTTCCGATGTGGTAAGCCGTTAACAATGTTTTATTAATACAGTCTAGTAGTTCCAAGAACCAAGCCCAATAACCATTCCCCTCCCTAAGCGTTTTACTTCTTAATCTCAAATGTACCTCAGTATCTTCATGCACTACAAAGCAAAGAACCCGGCTGACTAATCAACCGGGTTCTTCTTATTGGTGT
>CAMLPN010000056.1 GCA_946481965.1 uncultured Neisseriaceae bacterium
ATTTTGGAGCGGGAAACGAGTCTCGAACTCGCGACCTCAACCTTGGCAAGGTTGCGCTCTACCAACTGAGCTATTCCCGCAATCTTCATTCGTACCGAAGGAAGAGCATCATTATAGCGTTGAAAAATTTTGTGTCAAGGCTACATTGTGATTACAAGTGTTATTTTTTACTTTCATTTTGATTTTATGATTTAAATTCTTTCATGGCGGTCTTCAGATAATACAACATTGACCAAATAGTTAATATGCAGGCAATTAACATCAAGATATTGCCAAACTGCCCAAATAAATTAGGTTTAGTTACGGTGGAAGATGTAAGCAATAATAGGAAAATGGCTGCCATTTGTGCTGCCGTTTTTAATTTCCCTATTTGAGCCACTGCAACATTATTACGTTTACCCTGTTGTGCCATCCATTCGCGCAAGGCAGAAATAGTAATTTCGCGTCCAATAATAATCATGGCAAAGATGGCGTACGTTCTGCCTGTAGCTACCAGTAATATGAGAGCAACAGCTACCATCAGTTTATCAGCGACTGGATCTAGAAAAGCACCAAAATTCGATGTTTGTCCCCATCGTCTGGCCAGATATCCATCAAACCAGTCTGTAATGGCGGCTGCTGCAAACAATATGGCAGCTAACCAATTTATCATTTGCGGGTTACTAATCCAACTGACTGGTAAATAAAATAAGAGAGTAAAAATAGGAATAAGAAGGATACGCAACCATGTGAGCAATATCGGAAAATTCCAAGGCATGACGCACTGTTCCTGAAGTCTAAAGATTAAATTTGGGTATATGATACCTGTTTGTCAGAATTTAGGGATTTTTTTTGTTCTGGATAGCTTAAAGAGAATAATTTTTACACTAGATTGGAGCGTTATAATCTGTATGATGATAAATATTATTTCTTACTCGATTAAAACAAAGATAAAAGAGATAGTGCGGAGCTAATTTTTCGAGTAATTTTATGGTTAGATCTTTATAGCTTATAAATTTTTTCTATTCTTTAATCTTATAATATTTGAGTGTAGTCTACGCTTAGCTTTTTTATAGCATTAGATGGTATAAATGTATATTGTTCTAAATCTGTAGCTTTTAGACGTTAAGGCTTAAGTTTGTTTGTAGCTGGATTCTTCAATTTTGCGATGATTATAGTAAGGCTAAAATTTTTAACGTAAAATTAATTCTATACTAAACGCATAAAAACTAATTGCAAATATAGGAATTAACAAAATTATGTATTTAGTGTTTTTCCAAAGCCAATTTGGTATTCAATAATTAAGTTAATTTGCTGAGCTCAATAAAATGCAATATTAATTTTGATTTAAATTTTAAAGTAAACGCTTTTCTTTTTTTTGCACAGTATAGTTTTCAATTGAAATTATGTTCTAAACTGTCGCCAAAAAAAGCGACACTTTAGAACGAAGCTGCAACGCTAAATTTAGATGACAGTATGTTTATTTTACCCAATCTTTATAAGTCCCATAACCAGCGGCGTCCATTTCTTCATAAGGAATAAATTTTAGACTAGCACCGTTGATACAATAGCGCATACCACCACGATCCTGAGGCCCATCATTAAAAACATGTCCTAAATGAGAATCAGCTTGCTGACTGCGAATTTCGGTTCGTACTCTTCCGAGACTGTCATCATTGTGTTCAGTAACCGCTTCGGCTTTAATAGGTTGGCTAAATGCTGGCCAACCACAGCCGGAATTAAACTTATCACTTGAACTAAACAATGGTTCGCCACTGACTATATCGACATAAATACCGGGAGCAAATAATTCATCGTACTCGTGGCTAAATGGTCGTTCTGTAGCTGCATTTTGCGTAATCTCAAAACTTTGTTCACTTAATTGTTGACGCAATTGTACTTGGTCAGGTTTATGAAAACCGGCGGGATCATATTTTTTTTCTGACTGTGGTAGAGTAGGGAGTTCAGGTAAGGGTTCTGAGGCCTTACTAATATCAATATGACAGTAACCGCCCGGGTTTTTCTCCAGATAATCCTGATGATATTCTTCAGCAGGAAAATATTGCTCTAATGGTAAATTCTCCACCACTATCGGTTTTGGGTATCTTCCTTGTTCCGCTTTAATTGTAGCCTGAATGATGTCACGATTTGCTGGATCTGTATAATAAATTCCGCTACGATATTGTGTTCCGACATCATGAGCCTGGCGATTGAGGGTAGTTGGATCAATAACACGAAAGAAATGACGCAGAATATCCGTTAATGAAATTACATCAGCATCATATTCGACTTTAAGTGTTTCAGCATGACCTGTATTCTGCTGGCAAACTTGTTCATAACTGGGGTTTTCAGTATGACCATTAGCGTAGCCTGTTTCAGTACTCAGGACACCATTGATTCTTTTAAAATAACCTTCCATACCCCAAAAGCATCCGCCTGCAAGGTAAATTATCTTTTTATTCATGATGTTATTACTTTCCTTTCTGAGGTATGTTACTGTATGCTATCACTTGCATCTGTTAATAGAAAGACATTATTTTACTTAATTATGTATTGATGATATAAAATATGTACAGTTTTTTTTAAATGTGTTTTATTAGGATAATTAAAGTTATTTATGAGTATTATTACTTATTTGCGTCCGGCAAGACCGGAAGATTGTGAAAATATTTATAATGCTCACCGCTATGCTGTGCAATATACCTGTGCACGCAAATATGATGAAAAAGTTTTGCGTGCATGGTTGTCTTTACTAAATATTGAAAGCTACTTGCAGACAATGGCTGATCCTGACAAAGCATTGTGGATTGTGGATTATAAAGGACATATTCAGGGTTTTTTCCAATTGGATTTGCAGGAAGCTCAATTAGATGCCTTGTATGTGCACCCATTTGTGCATAATCAAGGGCTAGGAACAGCATTGCTGCAACGAGCAGAATATTTGGCCAATAAAGCTAGCCTAGGATTATTAAAATTGTATGCCTCATTAAATTCAATCAAATTCTATGAGATAAATGGCTATGATTCACTGGGCGAGTGTGAATTACCGCTTAATAGTGAAGTAACTGTTAACTGCCTGTTAATGCGTAAATATTTAATCGATTAAATGATTCACTAAAGCAAATAATTGACTGATCTGATCGTTACAGAAAAGTACAAGTTAATCTTGTAAGTAATTAGTAGTTTATAAAAATTTTGATTTATGCATTAGCTAAAACTCCAAACAGAAATATAATAATGTTAAAGCTATTACCATATTTATCTGGCAAAATAAGTTTTATTTTCCTAATAACCTAGTTAGTTGCTACTGCCTAATTTTTAATCATGTATATTTTTCGTAATAATAGCAAACGATTAACATAGTTATCCCCAATATTTACCGCCAATGCTCAACATGAATCGTGTTTAAAAATTTGTGTTTGCTTAATTATTGATCAAGTAATAATTGTTTCGATAAAACAGTAATATATGGTTATTATCCACATATTTTACGCAAAGAATTAGCATTGTTATTGTGTACATTTGGTTGTGAAGTTGTCATCTGCTTATTTTTGAATCAGTGTTTAAGTAAGATAAGCTTGCCAGTTTAGGTATCGCCTGACACAATAGCTACTTATAGAATTTAGTCAATTTATATTTATATGAAATGTCCGTTTTGCCAGCATGTTAATACTCAGGTTATCGATACGCGTCTAAGCGAAGGTAGTAACAGTATTCGTCGTCGTCGTCGCTGTTTGGCTTGTGACAGTCGTTTTAGTACTCTTGAGGCGGTAGAGATGAGAATGCCACTGATCATCAAGCGTACTGGAGAAAAAGTTTTATTTGATCCTGCTAAATTATTTACCAGTATCAGTCGGGCGTTACATAAACGACCTGTTGATCAAGACAAAATTGCTAATGTTGTTTCAGAAATAGAAACTAAACTTTATCATATGGGGGTAAAAGAAGTTCCCAGTCATATGATTGGCGATATGATTTTAGCGTCATTAGCTGAGCTTGATGAAGTAGCGTATGTACGTTTTGCTTCTGTTTATAAAAGTTTTCATGATGTATCAGAATTTACTCAGGTTATCGCAGGATTGAAAAAACAAAGTAATTAAATGAAATGAAAATTTGAATCAGATTAGCCTTGACGGCTGCACCTAGGGATAATTCTTGTTATACTTTGCTAATATTTTGTTTTGTCCTGAAAGCTTAAAAATATCATGTTGAAATCACGTTTATGGTTATTAATTGCGATTGCGATATCTGCTTTATCTGCCTGTAAAAAAAATGAAACCTCAGTAACATTAGATGCAAGTGATGCAAGTAGTGTTAATACTGTCATTGCAGCCAGTGCAGACACACCGACAAGTGGCACTCAAACTTTGAGTAGTCGTGATGACAAACTTTCTATTGTTGTAGACGGTAATTTTAATGATGAAATAGATGATGCTGAAAACTGGGTAAGAAAAGAAAATCTTGACACTTTAATATTATTACAGCATGACGATTCTAGTAATATTACACTGATAGCGAATGATCTGGGACCAATAAAACTCAAAGCTGAAGATTATTTCAAAAATTTGGCTGCTAATCTCAAGAATAATGCTCAGATCAGTAACGTTAATGTTGGTATCGCTACTGATAATCGCATGAATTACCGCTTTAGTCACGAAGAAAACGGTATTTTATTAAATGAAAGTTGTGTCGCAATGATTGGTAATAATAATTTATATTCAGTTTGTGCTAACAGTGACACCGCTAAAGATGATGCTTTAGCTGCCACTTTGAAAACAATCAATTTACAAATTAACTAATTGTGATTAAATTGCACAGAGATTGGGTGTAAAAATTATATAAAATATATTTTATCTGGTTATACAAGCCAATACATAATTCTGTAGCTCAGATTAATACATAAATTATATTCTATAAATATATTTTAGAATAATTGTTAATGTAATTCTTGCATAAGCAAAACCTGCAGTAAATTCTCATCAGATAATTAATATTTTTGTTATTTTATTAACAAAAGAATATTTCTCGATAATGGTCTAGTCTGATTTAGGTTTGGTCAGAAAGCAATAAGCAAAATAATGTTGAGAGTATGGTTATGATTGATTTAAAAGCTGGATAGTCGATTGATATCAAAGGTACTTTGAGAGATTTAAAAATGAGCGCTGCTATGCTTGATGAAAAATTCATGCAGATTGCACTTGATCTTGCTTGGATGGGACGTTTTTCAACCAGTCCTAATCCCCGAGTTGGTTGTGTAATTACTCAGGGTGAGCAAATTGTCGGGCAGGGATTCCATGTTTGTACCGGCGACGCGCATGCTGAAGTGCATGCATTACGGCAAGCCGGACGCTTTGCTCATGGTGCCACAGCCTATGTTACGCTGGAACCCTGTAGTCATACCGGCAAAACTGGTCCTTGTGCTCGGGCTTTGATTGATGCTGGCATATCTAGAGTAGTAATGGCTATGTCTGACCCAAACCCGCAGGTTCAGGGAAAAGGCAGGGCAATGCTGCAAAAGGCGGGTATTGAGGTATGTTCAGGGCTGTATGCACAACAGGCGAGAGAAATTAATTTAGGATTTCTATCCAGAATCGAACGCCATCGTCCTTATATAAGATTAAAAGTAGCTGCTACACTGGATGGTAAAACTGCATTGAGTAATGGTGCCAGCAAATGGATTACTGGGGCAGCAGCACGCGATGAAGTGCAGACCTTACGGGCAGAAAGTTGTGCTGTTTTAACAGGAATTAATACTGTATTGGCAGATAATCCGCAATTGAATGTGCGGCGGTTCCCAACAATACGGCAGCCATTGCGCATTATCTTGGACAGCCAGTTACAATTAACAGCAGATTACCAAGTGATTGGTGACGCTAATAGTCCTACCTTAATCATTACTACTGTTGCGGATGAGGAAAAAAAAGCTGCCTTTGCTTCTTTTCCTCATGTATCAGTATTAACTATTCCTGCTAATCAAGATGGCAGAATTGATATAGACCAGCTTTGGTCTATTCTTGCTGAACGGCAGATCGGTATGATTTTAGTTGAGGCTGGATCAATCTTGAATTCAACCTTATTAGAAGCGGGAGTAGTTGACGAAATTATTTATTATCAGGCACCAAAATTTTTGGGTCAGCCAGCACGAAGCGCTTTCACATTGCCTGAAAACCCAGCGGCATTAAATGAAAATGTATGGCAGACAATTGATTTAGCTCAAGTAGGCACAGACTGTCGCTGGCAATTACGTCATCAACAAAGTGCTATTTGGGCGAAAGGATAGTGCCGATCTTTGAAAATTATTATTGAAACATAAAATTATGAGTCTTATTTTTATTTATTATTATAAGTACAATAATATTATTTTCAATGGCTCAAGCTAATTTCACTTGATATAAAAATTTTCAATATGACGAATTCTAGACTGAGATATGCGAATATTATTAACAGGTTCTGAAGGGCAACTGGGAACCTGTCTTAAAGAAAGATTGCCGGTAGAATGGGAATTATTGGCATGTAATTCTCAGACATTGAATATTATTGAAGCTCAAAAGGTACTGAATATAGTAAAAAATTTTGCACCTGATTTGGTGATCAATGCAGCAGCTTACACTCAAGTTGATGCTGCTGAGACTGAAATCAAGCAGGCATTTGCAGTGAATGCTACCGGTACTTTTAATTTGGCTGCAGCGGCTAGAACAATTGGTGCGCGTTTAATCCACGTTTCAACTGAACAAGTGTTTGATGGTCGGCAAAGAGTTCCTATAAATGAAAATATGGCTCCCAATCCACTGAATGTTTATGGACAAAGTAAATTAGCAGGTGAGTTACTGGCTTTAAATGCCCATACAAATACAACTATAGTGCGTACATCATGGGTATATAGTGAGCACAGACGTAATTTCGTAAAAATAATGCTAAAAAAAGGTTTGGAAACACAGAATATTCGTGTGGTAGATGATCAGATTGGTTGTCCGACCTATGCAGGAGATTTAGCGCAAACTATTATTCAGTTGGCGAAAAAGAAACAACCCCAGCGTGGTTTATTACATTTTGCCGGTAATCAAAAAATGAGCTGGGCAACGTTCGCGCAGCAGATTTTTGCTTTTGCTGCACAGCAAGATAAACGCTATCGTAAAGTTATGGTGGAACCAATTTGCAGTGCAGATTATCAGTCCGCAGCCAAACGACCCAAATATGGTATTTTGGATTGCAGCACTATACACAAACTGGTTGAAGAACGTTTTGTGTATACGCCTCTGGCAGAAGTTATTTCGCGCTTATTGGCTAAATAGTGAAAATAAACAGACTCCAGCCGGAGTCTGTTTTGCCAAATCATGCTATAGCTTTATTTACGCATATCATGATGTTCGATGGTATAGCCGGCTTTACGATAAGTGCGGAAACGTTGGCGAGCTAATGCCAGATCATCCACATCAGCACTGACTAACTCCAATATTCGCTGCGGAGGCTGAGGTGCATTACACCAATAGATGTCAGCCAGATTAATAACCACAATATCTGCATTAATTGATGGCAGTTTTGTTCCGCAAGCGAGCAGCACTCTATGTGGGATTGATGGTAAAGGCTGACCAGATAGGCAAATTTCATGCGGTACAAAACTACTTGCTTCAAAAGACCATAGAGTTTGATCAAACTGATGCAAATGCTCTTCATCCGTCAGCCACACTAATAAATTTTGGCCACTTTTATATACTTTTTGCGTCAGGCGACAGGCAAATCCAGTCAGATCACTCAAATGGGTATAAAAAGTGGTTGTTGCCATGATCAAACTAACTTTCTGAACGCTCAATTAAATATTGCAGTAATAAAGGTACTGGGCGGCCAGTAGCTCCTTTATTACTACCCGATTGCCAAGCTGTGCCAGCAATATCCAAATGAGCCCAAGGAAAATTTTCGGTAAAATAAGATAAAAAAGCAGCAGCAGTAATGGTTCCTGCTGGTCGTCCGCCAATGTTCTGCAAATCTGCAAAATTGGATTTTAATTGCTCTTTATAATCTTCAAACAAAGGTAACTGCCATGTTTTATCATTAATATTTTGCGCCGCCTTCATTAATTGATCAATCAAATTTTGATCATTACCAAGAACCCCTTGAGCTACATGGCCCAAAGCGATAATGCACGCTCCTGTTAACGTAGCCACATCTATAACCGCAGCAGGCTGAAAACGTTCAGCATAGCTAAGGGCATCACACAGTATCAAACGGCCTTCCGCATCAGTATTCAAAACCTCTATACTTAAACCATTCATTGATTGGATAATATCGCCGGGTTTTAAAGCATTACCTGCTGGCATATTCTCACAAGTAGGCACTATAACCACTAAATTTATCGGAAGCTTGAGTTTAACCGCAGCCGCAAAAGTACCTATTACCGATGCTGCTCCACACATGTCATATTTCATCTCATCCATTCCTGCACCGGGTTTGAGAGAAATCCCACCAGAATCAAAAGTTATTCCCTTACCTACTAAAACAATTGGTTTTTCATTGGTTACTGCTGCACCATGATAACTCAGTTCAATGAGCTGAGCATCTGTTGTACTGCCTTGTGCAACAGCTAAAAACGCGTTCATGCCCAGTTGCTTAATTTCCTCTTTACTCATAATTTTGGCACTGACACCAAGTTCTGTAGCAATTTTTTTTGCTGTAGTAGCCAGATACGTAGGTGTACAGATATTGGCCGGTGAATTGCCAAGATCTTTGCATAAATTCATGCCATACAGCATTGCTTCAGCCTTATGCAGACTTTCACTGATGGCATGAGAACTATAATAATTTACCCTAACCAGTGATTGCGTTGTGGATATTTTCTTGTAAGAATCAAATTGGTAAATAGCTTCCCCTACCGCTACAGTAAAGGCCAGTACCCATTTATTTACTGAGGATTCATCCAGTGGGCTTAAATCAATATTTACTTCAACTTGTTCTTTTGCCCATTTAGCAGCTGTTTGGGCCAGCTTCTGTATGGCTACATAATCGTCTTCACTGATTTTAGCAATTGCCATGGATTGAATTTGTTCTGTTTGCAGAAAGTCAGCTGCAATAAAATCTTTTTCTTTGTCAGTAAGTTGCTTGTAAAGCGTATTAGCCGGTATGCTTTGCGGAGCACTTTGATCAGTGCAAATAATTAATAAAGAGGCTCCGTGTTGTGGCTGCAATTGTTCTGCTTTTATGCTAAATTCCATCTTTTATTCTTTCATTACTTGATAAAGGCGTACCATCTGTTTGATTATATCCAAATACTGGATACAGTATTTCATAATTGTAACTCATGCTGCCAAAAAAACGGTTAGCAACTAAACTGTAAAATATTTATGATCTATCGACGCCAATTTATTAAAGAATTATCATGGACCGCAGTAGGGATTTTTTTGATCTTACTGGTAGTTCTAGTGACGACGCAGACTATTAACTTACTGGGCAGGGCAGCCTCAGGAAGGGTAGCTATAGATGCGGTAACCACTTTGATAGGTTTCTGGACAATTGGTCTCACTCCTGTTTTACTTATTCTTACTGCCTATATCAGCATACTTTCTGTACTTACACGTTACTGGCGCGACAGTGAAATGGTAATCTGGCTTTCATGTGGCTTGTCGTTGCGCAATTGGATCGTACCTTTATTAAAATTTGCTGTTCCGTTTGCTGTATTGGTGGCTGTGGTCTCTATGCTCATTCAACCTTGGGCGGAATGGCGAAGTCGAGAGTTTGCAGAATTATTAAAACAAAAGCAGGAAATGTCGTTAATCGAGTCAGGTGTATTTCGCGAAATAGGCAAAAGTCATCCACGAATATATTTTATTGAATCATTTAATGCCGCAACAGGTCAGGGCAAAAATTTATTTGTGCGTGAAAAAGAAAAAAATGGTAAAGACAGTACCATATTTGCCAAACGAGGTGAATTCACCCAAGACGGTGAAAAACGCATTTTGATGCTGGAAGATGGTTATCGATATAGTGGTACACCTGGTAAAGCAGATTACGAACGGTCTGCCTTTAGTAAAATGACATTAGTAATCAGTGTTAATACAATGGTAATTGATCCGAAACAGAATCGTCATACCATTTCCACTTCTGCATTAATTGCCAGTGATAAGCCGGCTTATAAAGCAGAATTAATGTGGCGTTTATCCTTACCAATCAGTGTTGTCATATTGTCATTGATGGCATTGCCACTGTCTTATTTTAACCCTCGTACCGGACATACTTATAATATATTAATTGCAATTGGTTTATTCCTAATTTATCAAAATGGTTTAACCTTTTTGCGTGATTTGGTAGAAGACGGGCACATTCCCATGTGGCTTGGTCTCATTCCAATGCATGTCTTTATGTTTTTATTGTTTTTACTATTGCTACGTTGGCGAGACCGTCCCGCAGCACCGTTGCGTACAATATTTGTTTCACAGCTGGGAGGGCGTTTCTGATGCGATTGCTTAGTCGTTACCTGTTTAGCCAGCTGACAAATTGTACCCTTTATGCCTTATTGGCCTTAATCAGTCTGTATAGCTTTTTCGATATTATGGGTGAAATCAGCCATGTTGGTGATGGAAGCTATACAGCATTAAAAATGTTGTACTATGTTGCTATGCTAATTCCATCGCATGCGTATGAACTTATGCCATTAGCAGTATTAGTTGGTGCACTCATATGCCTTAGCCAGATGGCGTCACATAGTGAATTAACTGTTATCAGGACCAGTGGTATCAGCTTAATGCGCATCATTAGTATGTTGTTACAATTTGGATTTACCTTTGCCATTTTAACGGCCATACTTGGAGAAATCGTCGTACCCAGAACAGGCCCATATGCTGAACAATACCAGCTACATGCTCGTCAAAATACCATTAGCTCAGGTGATAGCGGAATTTGGTTAAAACAGGGACAAGATATTATTAATATTGCTGAAATGTTACCTGATGGGACACTAAAAGACATTAATATATACCAGCATGATCAAGACTTTCATCTGTCATTAGCGTTACATGCTGACAAAGTTATTGTCAAAAATGCGCAGCAGAACAATCAATCACAATGGCAATTACAGAGTGTTGAGCAAACTCTGTTAGAGCAAAATAAAGCTATTGCTTCACACTTAAATAAAATTGATTGGAAAATTTTACTTAATCAGCAATTGCTTAATGTATTGCTGGTCACTCCAGAACAAATGTCCATAGATGCACTGTCAACCTATATAAAACATCTTAAAAATAATCATCAACAGACGACACGATATCAACTGGCTTGGTGGCGCAAAATTGCTTATCCTTTGGCTTGCATGGTCATGGCTTTAGTAGCTCTTGCTTTTACTCCTCAACAAAACCGTCGCGGAAATATGGGATTAAAACTATTTTATGGAATTAGCTTGGGATTATTGTTCCACTTTTCTGGACGATTATTCGGCTTCACCAGCCAGTTATATGCAGTACCGACATTGATTGCAGCTTTCCTGCCTACTGTACTCTTTTTATGTCTTGCCATTTATTTGATCAGACGACAAGAAAAACGTTAATCTTAATTTATGAGAAAATGAATTAAGGTAGACTAAATGTCAGTTAGATTGACTAAATAATGATCATATACTAGAAAAATAATGATAAAATCATATTTGTAGCTCTCCTATTTGAACTCTAAAAAAAGAAATAGATTTCATTATATGTTAAATTAATAAAATTAAATAAATCTATTATTATCATTGGAGTAATCAATGCAATTAACTGAATAATTACCGAAACTCTTAAAATTTCTAAAAAAAAGCGACGATATTTTATAACAGCACGGATAAGCTAGGCTAAATCTAATTTATCCAGTTGTTCTAATATATGAGTTCCGTAAGGCTACAAGAATAATTTGTCCGTTGTCACGCTCCTTAAATGGCTCATTATTTAAAATGATTGGTTTTACTTCACTTAAATCTTATATTAGATAACGGTCTCCATCAATTTTAGCCAGTAAAAAATGCTGTCCATCTTCCCTCCAAACTACAGCCGGTAAAGCGATAAATGGTAAACGTTCAATTTTTTGTTTAGACAATTTCGCTTTCAGCCCTAGATTTTTGGCAGCTAAAAGCCATTGTTGAATGCTAAATGTATTATGTTCAAAATATTGATGAGCAATATCTTCTGGGTTAACGGCGATGCCATGAAATTGGGCGATAATAGTTAGTGCAATTAGTGCACAATTATCTTTTCCTTTCATTGTAGAAGTTGTAACCGGCTTGTCTATAGGCATATTTAAACTCGAATCTGAAGTAAAACCAAAGCTAATTAATTTATATTAATATAAATTAAATTAATTATACAATATATAACTTAATTTCAAAGAACTATTCATAAATAATTATATTTAATAAAATATTTACATTTTGTTTAATATAGTCTATAAATATACAAAATTTTTAAAAATTTATCTATTTACTCGTAATTATCTTTTCTGATTTTGTTAGAGGTAAGGAGATTAAAAAAATATGGACGAAATTATATTTATCTTTACTCCTGGTAGAGTTAATCAGTTATGAATTTTGTTAATATATATTTTTTTATTGCGTTTTTACTATTTAGTTTTAATGTAACTATTTGTTTATTCGTCATAATATTATTAATTTGGTTTGTTGTTTATATTGCAAATAAATTATTAAAAAAATTAATACCTCTAATAAGTAAATATCCAGTAAGGATAACAAGCCTATTTTTGATATTAATTATAGGATTAATTTATGTAAATGAAGATTTTTTAAAATATCTCAGATATAAGAATTCACCTTATCAATTCTGGTATGAATTAATAAATAAAAATTCACGCCCTTATTATGTCAATTTTAAAAGCTATGCTGTTAAAAATAAAGAAGGCTATTGTTGGCGAGATCATAAATACTATAGTAAAGATGAGCTTTGGTATAAAGCTTTGAAAAGTTTGACCGGGCGAATAATATATGAAAATAAATTATATTGGGATAATGAAACTTTAGATATGAATGGTCAAAAAGATTTAACTAGACATAAATGTAAAAGTAGCGACAGTTGCAGAGTCTGGAGTATTCCCATAAATTTAACAAATCAAGAACTTAAAGATTTTATCGGTAGTGGGGCGGGTTATATTAGTAAAATAAATTATCTAACTAAAATTAAACAATCTGAGGTTTATACATTTGCTACAGACCAAAATTTCATTGAGGCAAATTTTACTAGCAAAAATTTTATTCTTATACAGCTAGCTATTAAAGCCACAATCTATGGTACTGATTGTTGTAGGCTGTTAAATAAGTCAGAATGGTCTTTGTTAAAAGATAATTATAAATTATTTTATGCACAGACTAATGAGGGTACTTTTGTTAAGGAAGCGCGAATTCCTGCAAATACCAATCTAAATGAATGGGGTGTAGGAAATTATTATTTAACAGTTAATGGTTTCGTGCCTTCAAGCTCATACCAAAACACATTTCATGAGGTACATGATGTATTTATTGTGAATAATTGTGGCGATGTCTTATATAAACCGTATTATTTTTTAGATCCTTATTATTATTGAAGTTTTGTAGTTAAATTTAATCAAATGTAAATAATTTAACTGAAATAATACTATGATGAATGCGTTACAATTAATCAAATATTATCCATGTATTTTTGGCATTAAGGAACGGCGTCAATACAATGTGAACTATTTGACAAAAAATGAGAGAGAAACATTTACTTATTCAGGTGAGCCATCATAACCCAGAAAATGGTTGGCTTGGAGAAGACATGGATTTACTGCCAATACAGAAGTGAACATTAGCTCAGATGAACAAATGCATTCATTTGTCCAGCAGGGAAATATAGCTGCATATTGGGGAAATTAATCTTATTAAATTAAGGTTATAAAAAGGCATCTGTAAAAATTTTACAGATGCCTTTTTATTTAATCGGCTCATTGAAAAATTTTTTCAAATGTTGCCAATTATGGTGTAACTATCCCCTAAAATAGTACAGCAAGAAAGTAGAAAATTCTCTATGATAT
>CAMLPN010000057.1 GCA_946481965.1 uncultured Neisseriaceae bacterium
GCGTTACCCAGAACCATTATCAGTACCAAGTCGTCTGGGAGAATGTTGGTCAATGAATTTGTGAATGATCGTTCTGAAGACCATCGTCCGTCTATTTAGAACCTTTAATGTTATTGATGACTTTAATCGTGAGTGATTAGGCATTGATATAACGGTCAGTTTATCGGCAGGTAGAATTACCCGTTATTCAGACAGACTGGCTCAATATCAGAGTTATTCATTAAAAATACGAATTGATAAAGAAGCAAAATTTACCGCCAACAGATTCACAAGTTAGGCAAAATCACATGGAATAAACATAGATTACATTAAACCTGACAATCCTTATCAAAACGGCTATATAAAACGATTTAACCGAACATATTGAAGGAGATATTAGATTTGTATACTAACAATGAGATATTTACATATTAATATGTTTTTGTAGTCAAAAATAACTGATTTATTAAAATTACATGTTATTTAATGTTATAAATAAAAATCACTATCCCCCAAAATAGTGATTTCAAATAAATAATTTAGTTATTCTTAAATATATTTTCCCATGATGACAATTCTGAGAAATTATCTCGAAAAAATATTAATTCCTTCTGTAACTCACTATCCATCCTAACAATTTTTATGTAAAGTTTAATAAATAAAAACATTAACTTCCATGTTTTTTTAAAATTAAATTTATATAACCTGTATAAATTATTTCCTATATATATATGCGCTCGTTTTTTACCAAAAAAGGATTTAATATTTCTGCTATCCCCTCCAAAAGAGGATACGCTACCACGCTTAATATTGAAAAAATATTGCAAAATACCTTTAAATATACACTTTGTTTTAGGAATTCGTTTTTGTTGGGTAGGGATAAAAATCGAACCTTCATACTCCTCGTAATCTATATTCTGATTTTTATATTCAACAATTTTTTTATGTAAAATCTCAGCATCCGATAGATATTCTTTATTTAAAATGTCTTCAAGAGCTTTTATATTTAATTTTGCACTAACATAATCAAATAAAAAAATATTTGTGCAGAATTTCTTAAATATATAGTAAAACCTTAATTTTGAGAATTCCCTACTATAGATTATAGAAATTATTCCTAGATTTCTAACTAGATAATAGTCTTCCATAACCTCATTATATTTCTTAATAGAAGGTTTATGCCAAACGCAAATTCCATTAAAAGACAAAATATTTTTTGCACATCTAATTGAATATTCTACATCATGCCCATGACCAAAAATAGGAAGTGGTAGTTTGTATTCCTTCATTACTTTAACAGGTATACAACAATACCTCCATTTAGCAATACCCAACTTTGTTGGAGCAATTGCGGTATAAAAAGCCAAATCTTTAGAACGAGTATCTTCATTTGCACCATGAAGAATAAAACCTCTTTTAGTTAGAGAACTATTTCTTTCATATTGTAACCATTTTTCATCAGCTGATAACATGGCACTAGAGATCAAATAATCACTATATTCAGGTTTTAGTCCCTTTAATAGAGCTATAGTTTTGTAAATAGATGTTTTATTAACTAATATATCATCATCTGCTAAAATAATGTGGGAATGATGTTTACTATTTAAAGCAGTTATAATAGATTTTGTAAATCCTCCAGCCGCACCTATATTCCTATTTTTAAGAACATTAAAATTTTCAGAAAACGATAAAGAATATGGTTTTCCGTTTATTGTAATATAAAAAAATATATTAGGGTCTTGTAAAAATTGAGAAGCTATATTTTTCACAAAAGAAGAGATATAGTTCTCATGGTTGTAAGAACAAATACAATAAGCAATAGATACTTCGTTAGTAACTGTTATAGGATTTGAAAATATTCCAATATTGCTTATTGTCGTATCTTCATAAGTTGATATACGCAAATATAAGGTATCATACTGATTTTCTATGTCATTAAACTTTAGCGAAGCCAAAAAAGATCCAAAAAAACTTTGGCTGGAAATAACGTGTTCATAGATATAATTCTCTCCCTTACCCATAGCAATTAGATCAATTTGACAGTTTCCCTCACCCACAACTCTAAATTCGAAATCTTTATAGAAGGTATATTTTCTAATTTTTTTCACCGCCAAAAGATTATGATAAGTATCAGTAGCAACTGAAGAGCCTTTGCAGAGAAAGAGGGTACTCTTAGTAGCAATAACTGATCCTTGCCATCGAATGTAAGATTCTGCATCCGATGACGCAATTGAATCAGGAAAACAGATATCATATAATTTATTGCTATTGGGTAACACTTTGTATATACCTCCGCGTCTTATCATTTATATTTCGATTTATCCTTTTAACTCCATATAATTTGGACTTTTCAGGGTATGGATTCCAATAATTAGCACCATCCCAAAATTCAATATTTTTGTACTTAGATAAAATTAAATCATCTATAGTTTTTTTAGTTGTATTACTGAATTTACTCTTAAACAAAATTGTATATATATTGTTTTTTATGAATTTTTTATAAGGTAAAAATGATTTATCAATTTTATTAAAAATATTCCACAAAACCATATCAAAATAATGTACTTCAGAATAAATATACGGAGTATTGTCTGGAACTACTCCTAAAGCATGGGCAAAAGATGAAAAATAAAACTCTTCATGGGTATAAAAAGTGGTATTATTTTCAATAATATTATATTTTTCAATTATGCTTACTATTTCATGCAAAACGCTTATTTGATACATGGATCCCTCTATTTGTGATGCAACAACCCGCCCGACCCCTATTTCTCTCAGAGCTCTTAAAAATTTCTTATCCTGGGTTAAAGACACATTTGCAGGCCACCAATAGCCAACTCTATCACAATAGCGAGTATGAAATAAATTTGAGGAATTAGAGATAAAAATGTCAAGGCCTTTTTTAACTATCATATCATTAGAAGCATGAAATATGATTTTATCACTTAAATTAGTAGATAATGTTTTTATGTAATTTATATTACAAATATGTGCTCGAAAAATATTTCCCCAAGATGTATCTATCGAAACAGGATTTATTAAAACGTTTTTAATTTTATTCTTATTGAAAAGATTAATTAACTGATCATTTGTAAATGAAGCTCGTTTAGAAATATGTAAAACAATACAACAATCAGGTAAAAATTTAGTAATATTTTTAACCTGATCTACAATGACTTCAATGACTTCATGTACAGGAATTGAAACATATACCATAATTAATATTAAATTTAGTTAAGCTAACCCCATAATAAATATATATTAAAATAAATTCATTAAAAAGTCACCTGAATTTAATATAACTATTATTTGAAAATATAAATCCATTAATGAAATATATAAAATTCTATTTTTTGTAAATTACACAAGGCCATATAAAATATTAACTTGTCGTATCACCACCTATCAGTTTCACACCAAAACGCACAGCAAGAGCAAACAAAGTATCACAAAATGCGCTTAACCAATCTTTATTTAGTTCAAACAATGCCACACTGAGTAAAACCCAGCGTGGTGTGGCACCCATAGCAGCCATACCTGATAAATTAACAGCCAATACCTTATGAGCCAAATCCGCCGGTGCTACGTCAGGAAAAAAATGTGTTCCTCCTACCAGCATATCGGCACTGAAATGCAGATCATAGCCACTACGTGGTCTTATGATAGCCGCATCATCACCGATACCCAAAATAAGTTGCTTATCTTGCTGCTGACGATGCAAATATTGACGAATAAAATCAAATTCATTCACGATGGACAGGGTATTAAAATACAAATCGAATTTTAATTTTAAAATGTTTCGTTGAATCTTTCCAGAACAGTCTATAACTCTGTCTAAATAGATTGATGTTGTTTTATCCAAACAATAATATCGCTTAGATTCAAAATAAATTTTTTAATAATTGAAAAAGTCATACAATCAATTATTCAAGATAAATTTATAAAATAAATACATATGAATAAAACATTAAACAATGATTTAACTGCCATCCATGAACTATTAGAAAATACTTTTCATCAATCTATCGACTTTCTAAACAACCTCGACAGTATGCCAACATGTTGCCAATTAACTTAGCAACAGCAAAATAGTTTGCCGCAACTGAATCTACCAGAGCAAGGTTATGGCGGATTAGCGGCCTTAAATTAATTTAATACTCAGTTTAAAGAGTTTATTGTTGCTTCAGGCGGTCCCAGATATTGGGGGTTTGTAACCGGAGGCAGTACACCGGCTGCAATAATAGGCGATATTTTGGCCACTATTTACGATCAGAATACTCAGGCTATCAGCGGCGAGGGAGATGTGTCCGCACGCATTGAAATTCAGACAACTGATTTATTACTAGATTTATTCAATCTGCCAAGGGAATTTACCGGCGGATTTGTCACCGGCACGACCATGGCAAATTTTTCTGCGCTGGCTGTGGCCAGACAATGGTTTGGTACTCAGTTTAAGCAGGATATTGCGGCTGATGGTTTAATAAATCTGTCACTGCCGGTTATATCGGCTACCCCTCATTCATCAGTATTAAAATCATTAGCTATGCTTGGTTTAGGCAGAAATAACTTAATTACCATTCCTACTCTTTCAAATCAGCGTGAAGCCATTAATGTAGCCGAATTAAAACTGTTTATTGAAGATCATTTCAAACATCAGCCATTTATTCTGGTTTTAAATGCGGGCACAGCCAATACAGCTGATTTTGATGCTATTGCGGAAATTATGGAGTTGAAGCATAGCCATAACTGTTGGATACATATTGATGCCGCCTTTGGAGCATTTGCCGCCTGCTCTTCACACTATCCGCATTTACTCAATGGTTGGGAAATGGCTGACAGCATTGCCATAGATTGCCATAAATGGTTAAACGTACCTTATGAAAATGCCTGCTTTTTTATACGAAAAAAGCATTTCAGTTTACAGTTTAACCAGTTTAAAAACAGCAGTGCTCCTTATCTGGAAAATCAACTGGAAAATTTTAACTTTATGAATATGTTGCCGGAAAATTCCATAAGACTAAAAGCATTACCAGTATTGTTCAGTCTGTTAGCCTATGGCAGAGAAGGGTATCGGTATATTGTGGATAATTCTATTAAGCTGGCTCAAGAACTTGGTAACTATATACGTAAAAGCAGCTATTTTGAATTATTGGCTGAAGTACATTTAAATATTGTCTGCTTTAAAGTTACTGCTGCATGCGATACCGCTGAATTTCTGCAAAAATTAAATAAAACCGGTCTTGTATTTATGACACCAACCACTTTTAATCATGAAAAAGGTATACGTGCAGCATTTGTAAACTGGCGAACTACTATTGAAGATATTAAATTAGTGTGTTCATTAATTGAAAACATGATCAAGAGTAAAGAATCTTAAGAAGTATGATATTAATCATACTTATTGATTAATATCATACATAATTTATCATTTAATCTATATAGATACTCTTTATCCTTTTTATATTTTATAAATAGTTACTCTGGTTAAATTATTTTATTATTGTCTTCTACAATTATTATGCTGAACATTTATCAATTTTGAGGAACATTATGATCTGATTGTTTAAAACAACTATTTGCTGTATATAAATTTTCTAGGGAATAACAGGTTTTCTCATTTCTAAATATCTTTATAGCAATTAGTTAAAAAACTCAGGATTTGAATTCATATTTCATTTTACAGAATTAGATTAATAGTTACAGTTGTTCGTAATAAATATAAAATTGTAATAATTTTTATATTTATTATTCATTTAACTCTATTTAACTATAAGTAAATATGCCTAACATACTTATATTAGGAGCCAGATCACCAGCCAGCCTGACATGGGCTCGATTACTGGCTAAGGCTGGTTATCGGGTGCATATGGCTGATAGCATGAGTTATGCGTTAAGCCGTTACAGCAGATATATAGTGAGTTATACCCGTCTTCCTCTACCTAAATCTCAAACCGGTTTGTGGCTGGAGGAGCTTATAAAATTACTGACACAAGAAAAAATTCATACAATTATTCCAAATTGCGAAGAGGTATTTTATCTGGCTTCAGCCAATGACCTCATTCAACAGATTCACCCTTGCCAGCTATTCACCAGTTCTATTTCACTACTAACGCAATTACATCATAAAGGCTTTTTTGCTCAACTAACACAAAACTGGCCTGTTTCAAGTCCGGATACCCTTTTACTAACTAATCAGGCAGAGTTTACCTTATTTAAACAACAACAATTTTTCGCCGATAAACAATGGGTTCTTAAGCCAGCATTTTCACGTTTTGCTACCCAGACACTAATTTGTCCGCAGACTATCAACTACCATCAGCTTCAGGCATCATCACAACAACCCTGGGTTGCACAGAGATATATATCAGGAAAAGAATACTGCAGTTACAGTATTATCAGACATGGTAAAGTGATTGCTCATAGCTGTTATCATCCAAAATACCGGGTTGGTAAAGGTGCCGGAATATATTTCAATCCAGCACAGCACTTTGTAATACGAGAATTTGTTGAATACTTCGCTGCGCAAACCCATTATCACGGTCAAGTGGGATTTGATTTTATTCAAGACGCGTCAGGCAAAATGTTTGTACTGGAATGCAATCCCCGCGCCACAAGTGGTATTCATTTCATGACTGCCCTGCCACAGACAACACAAACTTCTATTGTCCATACGATTTTAAAGCCGGACATGAATTCATCTGTCGCTTTAGATGAAATGAAATTTAATTCTCCCCAAATGCATAGTTTATCTATGCTATTAACACCCCAGCAATGGCGATTCTGGAAAAACCCAACTTTCTGGCATGACCATAATGAGGCTCAGGATATTGTATGGGAAAAAGGCGATACCCTGCCCTATTGGGCGCAGTTTATGACTACAACAGAACTACTTTTGCGGGCTATACAACTGCATATCACTCCATTAGCAGCTACAACCGCAGATATTGAGTGGGATGGTCTGCCCATCGTCTTCAATTAATTTTTTATTTTATTATGCAAAATAAACTTTCACTGAATTCATCTCAACACTGGCAGGATTTTGTAGAAGAATTATGTACACAAGGCAATCACTTTGTTAATAATGCCCCTTTTCAAGTCACCAGCACTGAGATTAATAACGAAAAAGTCCCTGTTATCTGGAATACCAGCAACAATCCGCAAACAAGCTGGATAGCGAGTTTACTCAACAGCTATGGACCTTATGCGCGCGCCGAACTGAAATTAATCCATACTCCAAAATATCTGCGACTATTTTTTGCCGGATTATCCTATATTGCACAGTTATCAATGCAGATGAGTGGCTTGGGTAGTGGCATTTTTCTGGATCACTGGTTTTTAGCGACAAATATCTATCCCAGTAATCGTACTGCCAATGATATTTTGCTGGCAGTAAAAAATTTAATAAAAGAGGCTGCTGATAAAAATCTTAATAATTTACCTATTATCATCCGTTCATTGACACCAATATTTCATGCGGACATGATCAATGAGCTGCAACAAAATGGTTTCTTATTGATTCCAACACGACAAGTATGGATTGCCAGCAATCTACATGAACCCAGCTGGCGCCGGCATGCAGATGTGAAAAGGGATCTTCGTTTGGAAAAAAAATATACCTCTCAGTCGGAATGGGTGACAGGTACAGATTTCTCTGATGATGATTTTGAACGAGCTTTATTTCTTTATAATCAACTGTACCGAAAAAAATATCCGCCATATAATCCAGACTATTCTGTAGATTTCATTAAAACAGCAGTACAGACAGGTTTTATACAATTTTATGGTTTACGGTTAGTAAACCACTCAGACACTTCATCAAAAAATCCTTTAAGCGGGTTTGTTGGTCTTATTCGACATGAAAATCAATTTGCAACTCCGATACTCGGATATGATTTGGAGCTGCCCATACAATATGGACTTTATCGTCGATTAATGCTGAAAGCTTTTTTAGAAACGGAAAAACACCGCGGTATATTGCACTGTAGTGCTGGCGCAGGAAATTTTAAAGCACAACGAGGTGCTCAGTTTTATCCTGAATTCGCTGCTATATGGATGCAGCATTTGCCGGGCTATCGTCAGAGCATATTTAAAACTTTGAATAAGATCATTAATACTTTTATTACTCCTTATGCGGCCAAAAAACATTTTTAACTCAAGCAAATCACCTTCTGAAATTGTTAGAACAGGAGATGAAGTAATTCAGAAAGAATTAACTGATAATTTTTTTAGACTAGAAATATCTACTGATTGGTAGGACTTCCCAGAATTATCACCACTATTATTTATAGACTTTGATAAAAAAATATTTTATCAAGAAAGCTTATCAGAAAATGTAGATTATAAACTATACTTACCAGATGGATGGCATTTTCATGAGGATAAACATTTTCAAAAAATTCCAGAATATTTAAAATTCTGGATTAAAGATGAAGTGGATTATTTAACAAAGACATCTGAATTTATTAATTCTAACCTGCTCCAATAATATATTTAATAAGATTTGGGAAAGGATAAACTTCTTGTTAGGAAGTTGATTCTTTGCTTTTGCTAACTCATTACTTAAAATCATTTGGTATATTTTTTTAGAAAATCAGCAATATTATCAATTTGAATAATCCAATTTTTCACATATTTTTTAACAACTTCTTCTTTTAAACCAACTTGGATAGATTGATAATCTAATTTATCTAACAATAAATCTTTTAAAGATCATAGTGGATACTAGCAGGTGTATTATTCAATTTTGTTTTCCAATTTTCATGAGTTTTATGAATATGCTCTTTAAAAGTAGATAAACCAGCATTGTCCAAAGTTTATTCAAAACCTTCACATTTTATTTTAATTGCTAAAATATACTATTATCATTTTTATCAGTTCACCCAGATCTGTACATTATCCATAAAAAAAGGTTTAATCCAAATTATTCATTCAATTTTAAGAGAAGGTGTAAAAACTTGGGCCGGTAAAGCAATTTCTTTATCAAAACAGCTCTTATTTCTTTTTCTTTCAGAAAATAACTATATAAATAAAATCCAATTTATACTAAGGCAACAGACCGCTTAATTCTCCCAGAAACCAATTGACTCTGGGGTCAGGTGTAGGTCGGGTTACCGCAAAATAATTAACGATAAAGGTGGCCTGCTGCGCCAATAATGGCACCAGTTCGCCAGTGCGCACATAAGGTTCTGCAACTTCTTCGGATAAAAAACCAATATGACTGCCAGCAAGAATAAACAGCAACGCAGCTTGCTGTTTATGGGCTACCGCTGTGGTATTTCCGCTCAGCAAACCATTTCCTTGCTGCTGACGCGCGTAAGTACGTTTTACCCACTGATAGTCTTCTACCAATAAATTCATTGTCAGATCTTTGACTTTAGCAGCCGGATGCATAGCCTGACAGTAGATGTACTCACGCTCTTCAAATACCAACTGATATTGCAGATTTTTAAGCAGACTATAATAATAACCAATACCGAAATCCATCTGATTATTAGCAATGGCGATTTCAATATCCTGTGGGGCACAAATATCTATTGATAATCGTAATTCAGGATAATGTTGATAGGCACTGGCAATAACTTTATTGAGAATACGTTGAAAATCAGATGGTAATTTTTCAACCAGCCCGATACGTAATGTACCCGATAAAACTGAACGATGCCATTTAATATTTTGTACTTCACGATGAAATTCAGAAGTAGCCTGTAATAATAAAGTGCAAGCTTCATATAACTGATGTCCGGCCTTAGTCAGGGCAAAACCAGAACGACCACGTCGACAAAGAATCACACCAAGACTTTCTTCAAGGTGAGCCAGATGGGTACTAATGGCGGATTGCGACATATTTAAGCGCTTTTGTGCTGCCGTAACACCCTGACATTCCACAATAGCCACAAAAGCCTGTAAAGCTTTTAAATCATGCTTAATCAAGGTGTGTAACATAATATTCTCATTATTTAGGGTTAATTAAAAACAGGTATCAAAACATCATCACCACTGGCCACTGATAATACTTGACTTAATACCACAAAAAATTCACTGTTATCTCGAGCAGAACGCCATTGCCCTTCTTTTTGAGCAAAATGATAACCACCACTTTTAGCCGCAATCCATAATTCCTGCGTGGCGGTATGACGGTTAACCACAATTTGCTCATTATCCTCAGATTCAATATTCAACACATTACCGTTTATCTCACAGTCCAGTGACCAACCATGTGTATCAATTGTTTCTTCTATATATGCAAACAAATCATCACTGTACTGTAAAAATTCACTTTCAGTCATTTTGATTACCGCCATCTATACACTTTATTACAATCAAAGTCTAATCTTGCCATATAATAGGAATAAAGCCCAGTGATTATCGGTAACGCCATATACTGACACTGATTTCCACTATAACCAGCATTTAATACTGTGAGCTTAATTAATGTCTCGTCTTTTATTTTTATGCCTGATCACAACTGGTCTGCTATCTGCCTGCGGATATAAAGGAGATTTATATCTTCCTAAGGAAAAAGGTAAAAGCAAATTCGGCACGGTACAAACCGGCCTTTCCATAGAACCTATTGATCAGAAAAAACTACCTAAAAATGACTGATTCCCTGAAATGTGAACAAGTACCATACTCTACTCTAGCCACACAGTATGGTACCCCATTATATGTTTATAGCCAGCAAGCTATCACGGCTGCCTTTGTGCAATATCAACAAAATTTTGCCTCATTAAATCCACTGATTTGCTATGCTGTCAAAGCTAATGGTAATTTATCCATACTGCGCTACTTTGCCAGTTTGGGCAGTGGTTTCGACATCGTTTCCGGTGGCGAGTTACAACGTGTTTTGCTGGCTGGTGGTGATGCAGGAAAAACACTATTTTCTGGTGTAGGTAAGAGTAAGGCTGAAATTGAACTAGCCTTAACACACAATATCCTTTGTTTTAATGTAGAGTCTATTCCTGAACTGGAACGTATCAATACTGTCGCCGGAGAGCTCGGAAAAAAAGCACCGATATCTTTGCGGATAAATCCAAATGTTGATGCTAAAACTCATCCCTATATTTCTACCGGGCTGAAAGCCAATAAATTTGGTATTGCTTACAACAATGCCCTAGCAGCTTATCAACTGGCTGCAAGCTTACCCAATCTAAATGTTATTGGTATAGATTGCCACATAGGTTCGCAATTAACTGACCTGTCACCTTTAGTTGAAGCACTTGAACGCTTGTTAGTCCTAATTGATCAGCTATCTACACAAGGCATTCAATTGCAGCATATCGATTTAGGCGGTGGGATTGGTATTGTCTATCAGCATGAAGATGTACCAGATTTAAAAGCATATGCTACAGCTGTAGAAAACCTTTTATCCGGTCGTAATTTAAAACTCATGCTTGAACCTGGACGCAGTTTGATTGGCAACGCCGGCAATTTGCTGACTACGGTTGAATATATTAAACAAGGTGAAGAAAAGAATTTTGTTATCGTCGATGCAGCCATGAATGATCTGATACGTCCAGCACTTTATCAGGGCTATCACACCATTATTAATACTAATACGACTAGAACAAAAGAATTTGTTGCTGATATCGTAGGACCAATCTGTGAAAGTAGCGATTTTTTGGCCAAAGATCGATCTATTTCGGCTCAGGCAGGTGATATATTGTTAGTGCAAAGTGCCGGTGCATATGTTTCAAGTATGGCCAGTAACTATAATACTCGTTGTCGTGCAGCCGAAGTGTTGGTAAATGCTGGCGAACATCACCTGATACGTCAGCGTGAAAGTATTGCTGATCTACTGGCTACAGAAAAAGCCTGCTTATAAATAAGCGAATTAGTAACCATATTCAGCCACAAGTGTAGCGTTCCGGTCAAAATTGTTGTATGAATGCTATGCTTTTGGTTTATTCATTAATCTGTGTTTAAAACATCTGTTAGTTACAATTGTCTTAAATCTTGGCGTTATCAGTATCACAAACTGGTTCACGGTATTCTCTAATCTGAAAACTAAGCTGATACTATCCGTTAAAAAAGATATACTAGTAGATAAACTTAATTCTAGAATTAGCTGATCATCATTTAAGAAAGTTAGATTTATGCTCTGGAAATTTTCTCACCGTGCGCAAAGTTTGAAAAGCTCAACTATCAGAGAAATACTTAAAGTCACAGAACAAGCTGATGTTATTTCATTTGCAGGTGGTCTGCCATCACCGGATGCATTTCCATTAACAGAAATCAGGGCTGCTGCTAATGCCGTGCTGGAAAGCAATGATATCTACGGTGCATTACAATATGGACCAAGTGAAGGTTATAAACCGCTACGTCAATGGATTGCTAATTACCTATCACAACGTGACAATGTAACAGTCAGTGTTGATGAAATTCTAATTGTGACTGGTTCACAGCAAGCATTGGACTTAATCGGCAAAACACTACTCGATAGTAACGATAAAGTACTGGTAGAAACGCCAACCTTTATTGGTGCATTACAATCCTTTAATCAATATAATCCGCAATATATAGCTGTTGCCAGTGATGAAGATGGCTTAATTCCTGACTCTATTGATGATGATGTTGCTCGCACAGCAAAATTTTTATACAGCATTCCTAATTTTCAAAACCCAACTGGACGACGATTATCTTTATCAAGGCGACAGGCTTTGGTTGCCAAGGCGAAACAGAATAATCTAGTGCTAATTGAAGATGATCCTTACGGCGATCTGGATTATCAGGGACAGCGTCTGCCCGCTTTGTATACATTAGCACCAGAAAACACCGTGTATTTAGGTTCTTTTTCCAAAATTTTAGCTCCTGGTTTACGTTTAGGTTATATAGTTGCAAACAAACAAGTTATCAGTAAGCTGCTGCCGCTAAAACAAGCCTCTGATTTACATACTCCGAGCCTGACTCAATACATTGCATATCAGATTGTTAGTAAAAACAATTTCCTCAGTGAACATATTCCTAAAATCCGACAAATTTACGGTAGCCGTTGTCAGTTTATGTTGCAGTCATTGGCCAAATATATGCCACAGGAAGTTAGCTGGAATCAGCCAGAAGGTGGTATGTTTATTTGGGTTGAATTACCGGAATACATCAATGCGACCGAATTATTGAAAGAGGCCATTAGTCAGAAAGTAGCATTTGCACCCGGCGAAACTTTCTATGTCCACAGTGAAAAAAATAACTGTTTAAGACTGGCTTTCGTTACTGTTCCGGAAGAAAAAATTGATACTGGAATAAAGATACTGGCAGATATAATTAAACATCACATTCATTAGCAATAAACGGTGACGATTTAATTCACATTAGTTTATCTTCATTGCCAATTGTGACCAATATCGATCGGTATTGGTCTTTTTAATGTTCTAAATCTGAAATAATAAGGCAATTAAGACGAACCTTAATTGCTATTAACCAGCTTTTGAGATCTAGAAAATCCAAAAATTCAACGTTTAAAAATCCGATATTTTTACATAACGATATTACTTAGAATTTGCTTATTGATTTGACACTTTGATTTACCTGTATAGCTATTGAGGATCAGATAAAAATAAAAAAATGGACTGGTTAATATCCAGTCCATTTTTAGTGATTCAATACATTATTGAACTTTAATTTCTACATCCACACCAGCAGGCAAGTCCAATTTCATCAATGCATCAGTGGTTTTATCAGTCCAATCGATAATGTCCATCAGACGCAGATGAGTACGAATTTCCAACTGTTCACGTGAAGTTTTATTCACGTGAGGAGAACGCAGCAGATTAAAACGTTCGATTTTGGTTGGCAGAGGAATCGGACCTTTTACCACAGCGCCAGTACGTTTGGCAGTGTCTACGATTTCCTGTGCAGAACGATCAATTAGAGCGTAGTCATAAGCTTTCAGACGAATACGGATTTTCTGGTTTTTCATATCTATATTCTTTCTGAATTATGCAACAACTTTAGCAACCACACCGGCACCAACTGTACGGCCACCTTCTCG
>CAMLPN010000058.1 GCA_946481965.1 uncultured Neisseriaceae bacterium
AGACCGCATGAAGCATTAAATAATATGACACCAATTGAATATAGAAATATGAAACAAATAGCATGATTTTCTACTTGGTTTGTGTACTAACTATGGGATATTTACAATAATTTTCTTAATTCTTTTTTGTTTTTATTCTTCCTAAAAAAGTTCATTGATTACCAATGATGATTTATCGATAAAATTAATATTTATATAGAATCTTTTGATTGCTAATTAATCTAACCACAATTTAATTTTTCTGCTGGGAATAATCGTTGTTCACTATTTCAGATCAAATAAAAAAGACTGCTGTTAAAGCAGTCTTTTTTAAGGCTTGATATTGCAAACGAATATTAACGTTTGAACATATTGCCATATTTCTGATTGAATTTATCCACACGACCGGTAGAGTCAACAATTTTCTGTTTACCTGTGTAGAAAGGGTGACATGCAGAGCATACTTCAATATTGAAAGTATCTTTTTCCATTGCTGATTTGGTTACAAAGGAATTACCGCAAGAGCAGGTCACAGTAATGTCATGGTAATTAGGTTGAATGCTGTTATTCATCTTATCTTCCTCGGTTGGCGGGTACAGGGGTTGTGCCTGTACTTCTTAAAACGGATATTTTTAATCGGCTAATTATACACATTATGTTTGATTTTTCAAGTCTTCCAGCCACTATTCTGCTTTTTAATTAAAAAAATTGCATGCAGTATTGTGCTGACAACGCTGATCAATCAGCATAAATGTTTAGTTTCCAGCCCGTGCATGGCTGATTTTTCTGAGCAACTGTTGTGTTGCCTGTCCAACATCAGGCTGTCCACAAATGGCTGAAATTACCGCCACACCTTCTACTCCAGTGTGCAGCACAGACTCAACATTACCGCCATTAATACCGCCAATAGCAACAGCCGGACGGTGCTTGGTGCAAACAAGCTGTTGCAACTGTTGCACACCTAACACAGGTGCCGCATCACCTTTAGATGTAGTAGGAAAGATCGGGCCTATTCCCAGATAATCAATCTGTGACCATGGCACTGCCTGCATTTGTGCCTGATTAGAAACCGATAATCCTACTATTTTTTCAGTGCCAATTAACTGACGGACTACCTCGACAGGTAAATCACTTTGGCCAACGTGCACACCGTCGGCCTGTATGGCCATGGCTACATCGACCTGATCATTGATCAGTAAAGGTACAGGAGTAGTAGACAATACTTCTTTTAATGCCAGTGCGGCGTTATACCAATCTTTGCGATCGAATGGCTGTTCAGATCTTAACTGAACAGTGGTCACACCATTAGCAACAGCAATTTTGGTCGTTTCTACCAGTCCGGCAATGCCACCACACAAAATCGGATCCAAAACCAGATATAAGGTTAAATCAAACTGTTTTTGCATATTATTCACCTTGGGAAACATTTGCAGGCAGCAGTGATAACTGATCCAAAAGCGATACGGCAAATGTACCTAAACCAGATTGTTTATTTGCCAGTTCGGCGGCTTTTTTCATCATATAACAGGCAGTCGCAGTCGCTAGTAATTTGTCTTCAGCACCAGCAATCAAAGCCGCAACCATGGCTGATAATGAACAGCCGGTTCCGGTTACTCTGGTTAAGGCCACATCACCGCCTTTGATGGCATAAATCGCCTTACCATCAGTAATATAGTCAGTTTCGCCTGTAACCGCCACAATAGTCTGATATTGTTCTGCCAGTCTGAGGGCCGAATCCAAAGCAGCTTCTGTTGAATCCTGACTGTCAGTTCCTTTGGCGCTAGATTGTTCGCCTGCTAGCGTTAATATTTCCGCAGCGTTTGCACGAATAACATCTGGACGAAAAGCCAGTAATTCATGTGCTATGCGGGTTCGAAATGGGAGTACTGTTCCTACTGCTACTGGATCCAGTACCCATGGTACATTAGATTCTCTGGCTTGTTGTGCTGCTAGTAGCATGCTTTCAGAGGTAGCCTGATAAACCGTCCCGATATTGATGAGCAGGCTATTGGCAACAGTGACAAAGGATTGTACTTCTTCGCGTGCAATTACCATGGCCGGACTTGCACCAATAGCCAGTAATATATTAGCAGTAAAATTTTGCACTACTTGATTAGTGATACAGTGAATTAATGGTTTTTGTGAACGCACCCTTGTCATAAAGGGCGTGGCCTGAGCAGCCTGAAAAACTATGGCAGAAGACATATTCTTTCCTTTAAATTAAAAAAGCAGAGAAGAATATGTCTAGAAATACGACTTAGACTTCCCTACGCTGGCATTATCCAGATCAGGTTTTACGGGTAATATCTCAGTCACCTAAAGGTAACACCCCGAGTCATAAAAAACTTATTATGCAGATTCCGGTATGAAGGCTCAATAGCAATCTTTAGTTTTTACGCAAAATAGCCGGCTGGTTTGACAGAATAGTATCAGCCACGTCTCCAGCTGGTTCCATTCGCACCATCTTCCAGCACAATGCCGGCAGCAGCCAATTCGTCACGAATACGATCAGATTCCGCCCAGTTTTTTTCTGTGCGAGCTTGCTGACGTTGTGCGATCAACGCATCAATGGCTTCATTACTTAGTCCATTATTTTGCTCTTCTGTAGTACCCTGCAAAAAAGCCGCGGGAGCTCGTTGTAGCAGCCCCATCAATCCAGCCAACCCTTTTAAACAACCGGCCAAATAAGCATCATGAGTTTTGTTGACCTCGTTAGCTAGTTCAAATAACACCGCTACCGCTTCTGCTGTACCAAAATCATCATTCATCACTTCATAAAAGCGACGGGTGTAATCATTCAGCTGCGACTCAACAACAACATGTACCGGTGGAGTATTTTTCAAGGCGGTATATAAACGTGTTAATGCGCCTTTTGCATCATCAAGATGAGCATCTGAGTAATTGAGCGGACTACGATAATGTGCGCGCAGAATAAAAAAACGTACTACTTCAGCATCGTATTTTTGCAACACTTCGCGGATAGTGAAGAAATTTCCTAGTGATTTTGACATTTTTTCATTATCAACACGAATAAAACCATTATGTAACCAATAGTTAACATGACTGACAAAATGATTATCTGCCTCACAACAGCTGTTTTTTTCAGCACCACAACTCTGGGCAATTTCATTTTCATGATGAGGAAACTGCAAATCAGCGCCACCGCCATGAATATCAAAATGATTACCCAATAAAGCTTTACTCATGGCCGAACATTCAATATGCCAACCGGGGCGACCACGTCCCCAAGGACTTTCCCATGCTGGTTCCTCAGGTTTGGCTGCTTTCCATAAGACAAAATCTAGCGGATCTTTTTTATGATTATCCACTTCGACTCGCTCACCTGCACGCAGATCATCCAGACTTTTGCCACTAAGTTGCCCATAGCTTGGAAATTCGCGTACTGAATAATAAACATCACCATTGGCGGCTACATAAGCTTTACCATTAGCAATTATCTCTTCAATCATCGCAATCATTTGCGCAATATAATGCGTAGCACGTGGTTCGTGATCTGGCGGTAATACGCCTAGAGCCGCCGCATCTTCATGCATAGCCTGAATAAAGTAATCAGTCAGCTCAGTAATACTGATTTTACGCTCATTAGCGCGGGCAATAATCTTATCATCAATGTCAGTAATATTACGCACATACTCCAGAGAATATCCTAACTCACGCAGCCATCTTGCTATAAGATCAAATACCACCATTACCCGTGCATGACCAAGATGACAGTAATCATAAACAGTCATACCACACACATACATTCGTACCTGTGGTGGATTAATTGGTGTAAATTCCTGCTTGGTTTTAGTTAATGTATTATATAAGCTGAGCATATAGATTCCCGGATGGACAAGAGTAGTACCCCTTCAACGAGGGTAATAAAATTTAGTGGGGGTTTAATTACTTTTTTCAAGCAATTTACGCCTGGATTCCACATATTTGGCTCTAAATTGTAATATAGGCTGATTAAATTGTCGCGATCTACTGCTTTATTCATATTTATTTAGTTCCTTAAAACCGAAAATAAATAAATTTCACCAACAATCAATAGACTCTGCCTCATTTTACATAACTTGCATTTTGCAACCAGATAGCCTACAACTATATATGTAACTCTATAAACAATTGATTCAAAATAGAAAGGAGTCATCATGGCTATTATGAAACCACTGGCAGTAATTCTGGCTACAACGACATTAGCACTATCTGGCTGTGTCACTGATCCCAATACCGGCGAAAAACATGCCAGTAAAACTGCTGTCTATGGTTTGAGCAGTGCTGCAGCTTGTGGCATTGTAGGTGCCATAACTCACAATAGCCGCGGGGCGAGAAACGCTGCCTTAGGTTGCGGAGCGATTGGTGCTGGTGTTGGTGCTTATATGGACTATCAAGAACATCTGCTACGACAGAAATTGGCTAACACCAATGTAGATATACAGCGTGAAGGCGATCAAATCAAATTAGTGATGCCTGAAAATGTCACATTTCTTACCAATAGTTCTGAATTAAATAGCTCAGCCATGTCATCGCTAAACTCTGTCGCTGAAGTGTTAGCCAATAATATTGCTACTAATATTTCTGTTGCCGGCTATACCGACAGCTCTGGTAATGACAGTATCAATATTCCCCTTTCTCAGCGTCGTGCCCAGTCAGTTTCCAATTATTTATCCGCACATGGTGTAGCCAGCAATCGTATTCATGCTACAGGTTATGGTGCTGCCAATCCGATTGCCAGCAATGCGACTGCACAAGGTAAAGCCCAAAACCGCCGTGTTGAAATACGGGTTAATCCGGTACAACAAAGTGGTGTGACCACTACTTCACAACAAACCACTTACGTTCAATAATGACGATTACCTCCATCTGACTTACTTGCAGATGGAGGTATCGTTTTTATAAATATCTATTTATTCACTGGAATGAAGTAAATAGTCAGCGTATCAATATTTCACCAAAGCTCAATAAAATTGCTATTAGAATCATGAAACAACTTACAAATAAGATATTTTAATTAATAAAGCAAAAATTCTAAAAACATATTCAATCAAATATATTTTTTACTGATGTTATTTCTGTCTACAGCAATAATTCCATCTGGGTGAAAAATAAATACCTCTCTCTCAATGATAAAAAAATCAATAAAATCTGAGTTAAAGTAAAAAGTAATAAATTAGTAATCGACGAGATGACTTAGTATTTATTTTAAGTTCCTATTTATCAATCAATTAAAGCAAGTTGATCAGCAGAAGATTTTGAATTTATGCGGAATCGATGAGACTGGAAATCTGCTGTAGAAATTTACTTGCAGAGAGAAAATTCCATGGACTAAAAAAATAATTAGCAGAAAAAATAATAAAATACTAAATTCTCTGTCATATTATTTTATTTACTTAAAGTATCATAGCTATCATTTATCTATGTCATCTACCAATATTTGAGCTTGATTGCAAAGCATATTTTTAATGTGACAATAATTCAGCTTATTAATAGCTTTCTAACTGGCATTAAATTAAAAAATAAAAAAAAGCACTTCCATCGAAGTGCTTTTTTGATATTACAGATTAGATGTCCAGAGAACGGTGCATTTTTGCTCGCTCTTCAATCCGTTTATTAATAAACCATTGTTGAGCTAAAGTCAGAATGTTATTGGTCAGCCAGTACAATACCAAACCTGACGGAAAGAAGAAGAACATGATCGAAAAGGCAATCGGCATGATTTTCATCATTTTCGCCTGCATTGGATCAGTAGGTGGCGGATTCATAAATGTTTGCAGATACATAGTCAGCGCCATCAATACCGGCAATATATAATAAGGATCCTGACGACCTAAATCGGTAATCCAGCCAATCCATGGTGCGCCTCGTAATTCCACCGAAGCAAATAATGCCCAGTACAGACCAATGAATACCGGAAACTGCAATAACATAGGCAGACAACCGCCTACAGGATTAATTTTTTCCTTTTTGTAAATGGCCATCATTTCCTGTTGCAGACGCATACGATCATCACCGTACTGATCTTTTAATGCCTGTAAACGTGGAGCAACAGCGCGCATTTTCGCCATAGACTTATAGGAAGCATTAGTCAGCGGGAATAGAATGGCTTTAACCGTCAGAGTGAGCAGAATAATAGCCCAGCCCCAGTTTTTAACCAGACTATGCCACCAGTTCAACAACCAGAATAAAGGTGAAGAAAATAGTGATACCTTGCCATAATCCTTGATCATTTGCAGATTATCGGCCACTTTGGTAATCACCGAATAAATTTGTGGGCCAGAGTACAAAGAAATACCAAAGCTACCGTTAGAGTTTGCTGCTATATCTTTAACCGGCACCAGAACACCAGCAGAATATAAGCCATCACTGCGTTTACGTATATCTAACTGACAATCAGCAGCCTGACCACACACACTTTCACCATCTTTAGGCTGTAAAATCCAAGTGGTCATAAAATAATGCTGCATCATACCGATCCAGCCAGTATTGGTTTTGCGTTCATAGTCAACTTGATCACGTCCGGAATTGAAATCACTGTCCAGATCAGAAAAAGTCACTTTTTCAAATTTACCATTCGGAGTGTACAACACAGGACCAGTAAAGGTATGGTCAAAATATCCGGTACCTTCTGGTTCTTTACCATCACGCAATACACGATAAGCCACATCCAGCTGTACCGGCTTGCTGCTGTGATTGGCGATATCATAGCGTAAACCAATTAAATAACTACCTTTGGTAAAGGTATAAATTTTAGTAACCTGTATACCATTTTGCTCAGCAGCAGTTAGACGCACCTCCAGCTTGTCACCTTGCAAGGTGTAGTGCTTTTGCGGAGCAGTAAAGGTTAAATCTTTAAATAAATACTCACCTTGACGGTTTAATAACACCGACTGAGCAACATACTGATGCCCATTCTGTCCGTTATCCAGCAATACAAAAGGCTTGCTAGCGTCGGTGGTGGCTTTATATTGATTCAATACCAGATGACGCAGATCACCAGTTTTTTCATCAATAATAGCTTTAACCGTATCAGTATCCACTGTAATCGGTTCAGTTTTACTCAGAGCAACGTCAGCAGCACTATTGGCTGGACTAGCATTATTTGTATTATTATTTGCGGTAGATGATGCTTGTTGTGCCGATGTATTTTGTTTTGGCGCGGGATACATCTTTTCCCAGCCTAACAATATAGCCATTGTCAGCACAAAAAATATCAATAATCGTTTAAAATCCATAGTCTTTTCCGTATTCAAATGCTAAGGAAGAGGATCATCACCGCAACCACCCCATGGGTGACAACGACTGATACGTTTTAAAGCCAGCCAGCCACCCTTAAATACACCGTATTTTTGCAAGGCCATGACTGCATATTGCGAACAGGTAGGGCGAAAGCGACAGCGAGGCGGTAAAAGCGGACTGATCGCATATTGATAAAAACGAATCAGTCCGAGCAATAAAAATCTCATTGCGTGGTTTTATGTACACCAGCAGCTGACAATAGCTGTTGTAAATTATTGATCACGACAGCGTAATCAGAGTGTCGGAAAGGTTGGCGAACTCGAATGATTATATCCACAGCAGCTAACTCATGTTTATGCTGCCGAAACCACTCACGTAAAACTCGTTTCATATAATTGCGTCTATTCGCTCGCTTAGCTACTTTTTTAGCCACAACCAATCCCAGCCGAGGAAAATCCAGCGTATTGTATGCCTGAAATACCTGCAGGCAGCCCCGGCTTTTTTGACAACGTAACGCAAAAACGGATGAGAATTCATCCGTTTTCAAAAGGCGATACTTTTTGCCAAAATGAAATTCCATTATTAAGTTGCTTACACAGCCAAACGTTTACGGCCTTTGGCACGACGAGCAGCCAACACAGCACGTCCGCCACGAGTTTTGCTACGAACCAGAAAGCCATGAGTGCGTTTGCGACGGGTAACGGATGGTTGATAAGTGCGTTTCATAATTTATTCCCGAATTAACTTTAAATAAAACGTAGCATTACACAACAAGAACAGCACTTTGTCAATGTGTATAGGTTATTACCTGACTTAGCAAAACCGTCTTTACGTAAGTACAAAACATAGTCAGCATTTTGATTTATGCGTATAATTAGTGCAATACACGTTATATGATACCCGTATTTCGCCTCTTTTCTCCGATTTAACCCAACTTAAGCCATTAGCATGACTTTCACCGAGTTTTGGCCACAGTGCCTGTTACATCTGCAACAAAATCTACCTGCACAGCAATACCAGATGTGGATTGCGCCGTTAACTGTAGGCGAAGAAGATGGCAAATGGGTTTTATTTGCTCGTAATACTTTTACCTTTAATCATGTACGCGATCGATTCTGGCCTGCCATTGAAGATGCCTGTCTGGCCGTAAATACAGACAGTAATCTTCCCTTAATACTGAAAATTGGTCAGGGACAGCTATTACAGGCGGCAGCAAAATCCGATGGCACGCCAGCCCAAACCAAACCAGCTAGCGAACCAGAAGTCAATGACGTCGTTGCCTCTATTGCTTCGCCACAAAACTCTAAACCGCCAGTTGAACTCAAAAGTACCGTTTCTGCTCAGGATATCATCGCCAAACGCTTGCGCAATCATCCGTCTAAAACTGTACCTAATACCGATCATTCTGAAGATCATACTGCTAAGGGCAAACCACTTAAAACAGAAAAATCCGCAACTGTTGCATTATCTTCTGAAAATGACAATGCAATCGAACAAGCTAAAAAAAACCGTTATTTGGACACCAATTTAAATCCGGAACATACTTTTGCCACACTAGTACAAGGTAAAGGTAACCGTTTAGCACATGCAGCCGCCTTATCCATAGCAGAAAACCCCGGCAACAGCATGTATAACCCGTTTTTTGTTTATGGCAGCACTGGTTTGGGTAAAACCCACTTGGTTCAGGCCATTGGTAATCAATTATTTACCACCAATCCTAAAGTCAAAATTCGTTATATTCATGCCGATGAATTCATTCGCGGTATTATGAACGCCTTTCATGCCAAATCCTTCGATGCCATGCGCTTGCAATATCAGCAAGTTGATCTGCTGATTATGGACGACGTGCAATTTATTGCCGGGAAAGACCGTACCATGGAAGAGTTTTTCTACGTTTATAATCACCTGATCGACGAAAAAAAACAGGTTATACTCACTTGTGATACTCTGCCTTCACATATCGATGGCATGGATGATCGTCTGAAATCGCGATTTTCATGGGGATTGAGTCTTGAGCTGGAACCACCTGAACTGGAAATGCGCGTAGCCATTTTGCAGAAAAAAGCAGAACTGGCACAAGTGAAACTCGAAGACGAAGCCGCATTTTTCATTGCCAAGCATATTCGCAGCAATGTACGTGAACTGGAAGGTGCATTCAAACGTGTGGTTGCACAGAGCCGTTTTGCCAGCCGTCCGATTGATGTCGGCTTAGCAACCGAAGCGTTACAGGATATTCTGGCAGTTAACCATAAACCAATGACACTGGAGCACATTCAGAATACCGTTGCTAAATTCTACGGTATTACCATCAGCGATATGGTTGGCAAAAAGCGCACCCGTAATTTGGCTCGTCCCCGGCAGATGGCCATGACGCTGGCCAAAGAACTGACACAACTAAGTTTACCGGCAATTGGCAGTGGTTTCGGTGGTCGTGACCATACCACCGTTATGCATGCTGTAAAAAGTATTACCAAACTACGCAAAGATGATGCCGAAACCGCCAAAGCGTATGAAACCTTAATGATGATTTTACGAGATTAAACAAGGATCAAGGATATAGAGTATGCTAATACTACAAGCAGAACGCGACAGTTTGCTCAAACCATTGCAAGCCGTAACCGGTATTGTTGAGCGTCGCCATACCCTGCCTATTTTGTCTAATGTTTTATTGGAAAGCCACCAGGGGGAAACAAAATTTCTGGCCACCGATCTGGAAATTCAGATTGATACCATTGGTCCACAAAGTGAAGCGGAAGATTTTCGTATTACCACCAATGCCAAAAAACTTCAGGATATTCTGCGTGCCCTGCCGGCCGGTTCTATTGTATCGTTAGACTGGAGTAATAACCGACTGGTTCTGAAAGCTGGAAAAAGTCGTTTCAATTTACAAACCCTTCCTGCTGAGGATTTTCCCTTAATGAGCGTGGAACAGAATGTGGATGCAATATTCACACTGTCACAGGAAACCTTTCGGGAAATGTTATCTCAGGTGCAATACAGCATGGCTATTCAGGACATTCGCTATTACCTGAATGGATTATTAATGCAGACTGAAGGCAATCAGCTGCGTCTGGTGGCTACCGATGGACATCGTTTAGCCTACGCTGCCTGCAATATTGATGCTGATTTACCTAAAGCAGAAGTCATTCTGCCACGTAAAACAGTACTGGAATTACTGAAATTGCTGACTTTTCCAGAACAACCTATTACGGTTGAATTACTCAATAATCAAGTGCGCTTTCGCTGTAACGACACCATTATTGTTTCCAAAGTAGTAGATGGTAAATTCCCGGACTACAATCGCGTCATACCACTGGATAACGATAAAATCTTCTTAGCTAACCGTACTGAGTTACTGGGTGCACTGGAACGCGCAGCTATTCTGGCGAACGAAAAATTCCGTGGTGCCCGTCTACAAATTCAACCGGGACTGTTAAGTGTTACCTGCAACAATAATGAGCAGGAAGAAGCCCGTGAAGAGCTGGAAATCGCATATCAGGGTGATACACTGGAAGTAGGATTTAACATTAACTATCTGATGGATGTACTGCGCAATGTGCATGCCGATGATTTACAGTTAGCATTTGGTGATGCCAATCGCTCCACCTTATTTACTATTCCCAGCAATCCCAATTTCAAATATATTGTAATGCCCATGCGCATTTAATTGTTATTACAACCACTTATAAACTGCCGTAAGTCATCAACAGGATTTAAAAATAATCCAGACATGACTTACGGCAGTTTAGTTTTACATACTATCTAATAACTCTAGATAAACTGCAAGTAAAACATCATGTTAAACAGATATATTATCTGAAAAAAAATCAGTTTTCTGCTATAATATAAACTTTGGTCTTGCGTGTTTGGGCAGTTATTGATCTTTCTTGAAAACAGAAGCTAACTGGCTGTATAACAATCACCTGGATGACCAGTTTTTCAGATTTAGTAAAGAATACTTATGACAGATCACAATTCTGAAGATTACGGCGCTGACAGCATTAAGGTATTAAAAGGTCTGGATGCTGTACGTAAACGTCCCGGTATGTATATTGGTGATACCCAAGACGGTACCGGCTTACATCACATGGTATTTGAAGTTCTCGATAATGCCATTGATGAAGCTTTAGGTGGTTATTGTGATCACATCACCGTCGCCGTAAATGCCGATAATTCCATCACCATTGAAGACAATGGCCGTGGCATTCCAACAGATATGCACCCGGAAGAACATCGTTCCGCTGCTGAAGTCATCATGACGATTTTACATGCTGGTGGCAAATTTGATAACAATAGTTACAAAATTTCCGGTGGCTTACACGGCGTGGGCGTTTCTGTCGTCAATGCTTTGTCAGACTGGTTGCGACTGACTATCTATCGCAACAACAAAGAACATTTCGTAGAATTTCGTCATGGCGATGCGGTAGCACCATTAGCTGTAGTTGGCGATACAGATAAACAAGGTACTCGGGTGCAGTTTCTGGCCAGTACAGAAACCTTTGGCACCGTTGATTATCACTTCGACATTCTAGCTAAACGCATTCGCGAATTATCTTTCCTAAACAATGGTGTTAGCATTGAACTGTTTGATAAGCGCGATGGCAAACATGAAAACTTTGCGTTTAGTGGCGGTGTGGCTGGCTTTGTACAATATATGAATCGTAACAAAACCGCTTTGCATGACAAAGTTTTTTATGCCAACGGTGAAAAAGAAGGCATGAGTGTCGAATGTGCCATGCAATGGAATGATAGTTATCAGGAAAATGTACAGTGCTTTACTAACAATATTCCGCAGCGAGATGGCGGATCCCATCTAACAGCATTACGTCAGGTGATGACTCGCACCATTAATAACTATATTGAAGCCAATGAAGTAGCGAAAAAAGCCAAAGTAGACACCAATGGCGATGATATGCGCGAAGGACTAACCTGCGTATTATCAGTGAAGCTTCCCGATCCGAAATTTTCATCACAAACCAAAGATAAACTGGTCTCAAGTGAAATTGGTCCGGTTGTTAATGAAGTTTTAAGCAAAGCACTGTCTGAATTTCTGGAAGAAAATCCAAACGAAGCCAAAATCATCACCGGTAAAATCGTTGATGCAGCACGGGCACGTGAAGCAGCACGCAAAGCACGGGAAATAACCCGGCGCAAAGGGGTAATGGATGGCCTTGGCTTACCCGGCAAACTGGCAGACTGTCAGGAAAAAGACCCCGCGTTATCAGAATTATATCTGGTCGAAGGTGACTCAGCTGGCGGATCAGCCAAACAAGGGCGTGATCGCAAATTTCAAGCCATCTTACCGCTCAAAGGTAAAATTTTGAATGTTGAAAAAGCCCGCTTTGAAAAAATGCTGGCCAGTCAGGAAGTAGCCACCCTAATCACTGCCTTAGGCGCCGGTATTGGTAAGGAAGAATTCAATCCGGAAAAATTACGTTACCATCGTATCATTATCATGACCGATGCCGACGTAGACGGAGCTCATATTCGCACACTATTGCTGACTTTCTTCTACCGACAAATGCCTGAATTAGTGGAGCGTGGATTTGTGTATATTGCTCAGCCACCACTATACAAAGCAAAACACGGTAAGCAGGAACGTTATCTGAAAGACGAATTTGAAAAAGACCAATTCCTCTTGAGTCTGGCGCTGGATAAAGCACAACTCATCATTGGTGATAACAAGCTGGAAGGTAATGCCCTAGCAGAAATTGCCAAACAGTTTATTATGGCACGTAACATGGTAGCGCGCGAAAGTCGCATCATCGACAGCGCAGTATTAAATGCCTTGCTTTACAATAACGAAGATCTGGATCTTAGCACTATTTCAACAGCCGATGCTGCGGTTGCAAAATTATCTGCCATTATTAAGGATGATAACCTTAAGCTGGAACGTATTGGCGCAAATGATGAAGTGCAAATGATCAAAATCACCCGCCAGCTCCATGGTAACCAAATGGTTAGCTATCTGGAGCAAAAATTCGCGGAAAGCCGTCCATATCAAATTATTCGACAAACAGCGGCCACATTAAGCGGAATGGTTGATGCTCAAATTGAGGTGATTAAAGGCGAAAATTCAACTACAGTGACCGGCTTTGCACAGGCACTGGATTTATTAATGACCAATGCCCAAAAAGGATTGGCTATTCAGCGTTATAAAGGGCTGGGTGAAATGAATCCCGAACAATTATGGGAAACGACCATGGATCCGACTGTACGCCGGTTGCTGAAAGTCAAAATTGAAGATGCCATGGCTGCAGACGATGTATTCGTTACTTTAATGGGTGATGAAGTTGAGCCACGTCGTGCCTTTATCGAAAACAATGCCTTAAATGCACAGGTTGATATTTAACATTCAATTATTAGCTTAAAAAAAGGATGGCTATGCCATCCTTTTTTATTATCCGTAGGTATTTTAGCTGTTATAAAAACATCATACTATCAAGACAGTATTCTAAATTAACAGATAATCTGATAATTGCAGCAATAGAAAAATATAAGGAAAAATAACTGATATTCAAACAAAGATTAAAAAGATTTAATTTAATGTAACTATCCCCTAAAATAGTACAGCAAGAAAGTAGAAAATTCTCTATGAT
>CAMLPN010000059.1 GCA_946481965.1 uncultured Neisseriaceae bacterium
ATTTAAGCGATGGGATGAATTGATAGTAAAGCTGGAATCTAATAGCAACGTGCCCGAGGAATATGTAAAATGGGAAAAAGAAGATCGAGCCATTATCCTAAATGCGGTTCAAAATATTGAAGAAAGCAAGAAAGAAGGTATGTGTGAATTTTCAAGGCGCTCTATCGATAGAAAATTGAAGGCTTTGGCTTCTGATCCACATGGTTTAGACGAACATATCCGAAATCTGCAAAAACAAAATCATCATGATTTTAATTAATCTTTAATAACGCCCAAAGTGAACTACTTTGACTGTTTGAAATAATTACATCATGTCTTTTGCTTCATAAAACGCAATTAAGGTAAATAGTTTGTAGCTCAAAGCTACTCTTTCCACCAGAATCTTATATTGACGATAGCTGCGTGGTAGAACAAGCCAATTACCTGCAGTCTCATCGATAGTATCTATTGTTGCTTACATAGTTTAACTCATGCGTCATAGGACTTCATATAAAAGATGTCAAAAATAGTGTGAACATCGGTTATAGCTTTAGAGCCTTCACTGATTTGAGTGAGTGCCTGATCCTTTAAACGAATCACCTTATTATCGATTACCAAACAGCCGTTAGCGGGTATGTTTTGCAAGGTAAAATAGTCATACTGCTTGGCGGAGGATTCATCATAGTCAAGTTAGTCTCTATTACCAAAACAAATAAATTTGCTATTAATATATAGTCCTTTAGTAAGATGAAGGTTATTTAAAAGGATTTCAAACAATTGGCAAGCTCTGAAAAAACATTGTTTATTTAAGGTGCTGGTGTTGATGATATGATGCCGAATTATTTTTTCAAAAATTGAAAGTAAACTCATTAAACCATGTTCATACCGAATAATAGAATCTTTTTCAATTTATTTTATATATTTTTAAAAAAATTATTGGCTATTAATTGAAAAGGTTTGGATGATTTTAAGAGAATAAAATTTTTTCGGAATTAGGTCTTGTTGCTTCAGCTATAAGTAATTAAACCGATATAGAAATTGCCAAAATTATTTAGAGCAAATCGCACTATTTACTTAACGATCATCTTAAATGGAAAACGAAAAAAATTATTATCAATGTCAGGATGGCATTCTTTGCATAAGATTAGTACATAAGGGTAGGTTTTATTTCTGAAAAATCCCGTAATAGATTTTTGTAAGAAAATTGAATTTTCAAAAAGTACCAAAGTTACATAGGATTTCATATATGCAAATAAAATATAATAAGAATATTACTTTTTACTTTGCATTCATAATAATAGAAGCGCAGTAAGAACTTCTATAAATTTAAATTTGGGGAATCATGATAGAGTTGAAATTATCTTAAAACAGTGAATGATTGAAAAATTACTTTCAAATAAATTTAATTCAACATTTTCATTTAATTATTTTGCTGTTGCATCTTTTTCAATTAATATAAATAAAATAAAAGCAGCAATAGTGAGTTTAATATTGCTGCTTTTATTAGAGTTAGACACTTAAAAAAATCGATTGTTATTACTGAATCGATTTGGCTTTCCCGGTAATAACATTAAAATAATAAACCAAATCTGTCCAATAATAGGCACAATCATGATCAATATCCACCATGCAGAACGATTAGTATCATGCAAGCGCCTGAATTGTAATGATAAGGTCGCCAGCCATACTATAAATCCTGCCACTAAAACCATAAAATTAACCGTCCAGTCACCCCAGGTATAAATATCATTGATTGGATGACCAAGCATTCTTTGCAGCAAGCAAACAATCACTACACTTAGAATATAATTGATTACCACTGGCCACCAATAGTCAGCTCGGTTAGATGTACCAGAAAAGTTAAATATATTCAGCCAAAAACGTTTATAAGATTCAATCATTAGTTATCCTCCTGTAATCTTATTCTGTAAAAAGTTGCTATAAATTATGTAATTACAGTTGCCATATTAAGTCTAAAATGACAGGAAGAATGTTATTTTAATTTTAAAAACAATAGATTACTTTTATTTATAATTAGAAATTAAATTGTAGCTTATCCCTAATATTTTTTATTATTTTTAAATAAATGATTTCATTTATAAAGAAAGATTAATTATTCCTATGGTTGATTAAATTTGCGACTTATCTGCATACAATTAATCCCGTTAAATCATTTCTCATAGCGGTGAACATTTAACGGGATTAATACTGGTATCAGATTTAAAATCAATGAGCAATCATTAACCTATTTAATTTAACCATCCAGATGATTATTTTGTGGAGCCAGAACAGTACGATTACCATTTCCTTCTGGTGCTGAAACCACTCCTTCGGCTTCCATCTGCTCAACCAGCCTGGCAGCACGATTATAACCAATACGCAGATGACGCTGCACAGATGAAATGCTGGCTTTTCGTGTTTTCACTACCAAAGCTACAGCATCATCATACAAGGGATCCTGATCATCATCTACATTACGGGATGAAGCATTGCTGAATATATCCTCTTCTCCGACCCCTGAAGTTAAAATATCATCGATATACTGTGGCTCACCAAATTGTTTTAAATAATTGACTACTCGATGAACTTCTTCATCAGCCACAAATGCACCATGTACCCGTTCTGGATAAGCTGTCCCTGGAGGCAAAAATAACATATCACCTTGACCTAGCAGATTTTCTGCCCCCATTTGATCCAAAATAGTGCGACTATCAACTTTACTGGATACTTGAAATGCAATACGGGTAGGAATATTTGCTTTAATCAGACCGGTTATAACATCTACACTAGGACGTTGAGTAGCCAGAATTAAGTGAATGCCGGCAGCGCGCGCTTTTTGCGCCAGACGAGCGATCAATTCTTCAATTTTTTTACCCGCAGTCATCATCAGATCAGCAAATTCATCCACTACTACCACAATATAGGGTAATTTTTCCAAAGGCTCAGGATCATTTGGATTCAATGAAAATGGATTAACCAGTTTTCTGCCTACTGCTGCCATTTCGGCTACTTTTTGATTGAATCCAGCCAGATTACGTACACCGATATGACTCATAAGCCGGTAGCGTTTTTCCATTTCATTAACACACCAGGTAAGCGCATTAGCAGCCAATTTCATATCAGTCACCACAGGCGCCAACAAATGCGGAATACCTTCATAAATACTTAATTCCAGCATTTTTGGGTCAATCATAATTAGACGCACATCTTCTGGTGTGGCTTTAAATAGCAGGGATAAAATCATGGCATTAACGCCAACTGACTTACCTGATCCTGTTGTCCCGGCAACTAATAAATGAGGCGCTTTAGCCAAATCAGTAACAATTGGCTGACCGGTAATTCCCTGTCCCAAAGCCAATGTCAATTTGGAATGAGACTGCTGAAATTCCGGAGCGGTTAAAATTTCACTGAGACGGATAACTTGCCGTTTTGGATTAGGCAGTTCAATACCCATATAGGTTTTACCGGGTATAGTTTCTACTATACGGATAGCGGAGAATCCCAAACTACGCGCTAAATCTTTTTCAAGATTGACTACCTGACTGCCACGTACCCCTTGTGCTGGCTCAATTTCATAACGTGTAATAACCGGACCGGCAAAAGCATCAACAACTCTTACTTTAACTTTAAATTCGGACAGTTTTTCTTCAATAGTTATACCATTTTCCAGCAAAGCTTCCTCGCTTTGCTGTGCGGCTGCATCATAATGTGCTGGTAACAGTAATTCTAAACTAGGTAAGGTAGCCTTGAGGTGCAAGGCTGAAGGTTGATAAGTATTTACCGCAACAGCTGGAGGATGGTTTGAATGGTGAGACTGCAATTGAGTTTGTAAACTATTTTCCGTTAGATGATTATTGTCTGGAGCAACAAAAGTATAGGCTAAGCTTGGGTCAACTGGTTCATTTGTCCCCGATACTGTTGTCGGATTTTGATTTTGCCTTAGTTGCTGAGCAATGTGACCTGCCGAAACAGCAATTTCTGCATTTAATATTTCATTTTCATCATCTGCTAGATACCATATTGGTTTAGTAGGCTGAGTTTTAACTTCATCTGCATCTTCAATATACTGAAAAGGATTTGATAAGTTCACTGTTTGTTGTGGTGAACGCATATTATATTGTTGTGCTCCCGTATGAATGTCATCTACACCATTGCTGCTAACGCTAGAGGAATGGACATTTTGATCATGACCATTTCCAGATTGCTGTTCATCAATTAAGGTGTTATGCGGAAAAGCTACATGCGCATATGCAGTTTTAGCAGTAGTATCTTGGTACTGCTTAGAAGTCGAAACTGATGAATTTATGGCAGTAACAGGGTTTGTCTCATGAGCAAAATTATTGATTTGATTATTGTCAATTGCCTCAGACTGACTATTTTCAGACCGAACGACTTCAACTCTAGGTTTATGCACCTCAGGTATGGAGTAAAACGGTGTAAAGCGTGTGGATAAAGGAACATGTCGTTCTAAAGCTATATCATTGGCCGAGTTTACATCTCCAGTATCACTGCCCGGTACCATAACTTGTACGGCTTGTTGTTCACCTATGCGTGCTGCAGCCGGTATAACACTTTCGCGCACCACTGGACGTTGGAATTTCGGTTTATTGACCGGTGAGTCAGTTTTTGCCAGATTAGAAAAAACTTCTTCTTCTGCAATTACCGGAACAGAGCTTAAATTTTCATTACCCCGATTCGTATTATTTTGACGTAGACGAGCCAGTCGCTGACGCATTAGATTGAACCTGATATCTTCTTCATCAATAATATTTTTATCATTATGATGTTGTAATGGAAGATTTCTGGGCATAACAACGTTGGCTAAATGCGAAGGTGAAGACAGTACGTGACCAAGAGAATGCTGAGTTGCTCGTTCCAGTTCTTCAGGGTCATAGTTTTTTAAGGCACGTTGTTTTAACAACGCCTCTTGCTCTGCTTTAGTCTGTGAACGGACTCTAGCCAACATTGGGTCATCTACTGTGATTTCATTCACTTGCTGACGAGGATGTTTTTGTCTGTGTACCTGTTGTTTTTGCTGCCAGCTTAATTGAACCACTTCCAACTGCTCAAGCTTATAAGGTTCTTCTTCAGATTGAGGTGAAGTAGCAATTCTTCGCGTCGCTTCTTCCAGTGTGATAACTGCCAAATTTTGATCAACAGTTGAAGGACTTGGATTAGCTTTACTAGGAGTTTCCCTGTTTATGGAAATATTATCATCATTTGGTGCTGTTTCTGTAGCGCTAGCATCATCAGCCTGATTATAGATTTGCTGGGGTGAAGTATAATGTGCAGTTTCAATTGAAAATCGATGTGTACCATTTGCCACTGATGTCTGCAAATCAGAATTGGGCTGATTGACTTGCACGTAACTAGTATCGTTATAACCTTTTGGGGTTAATGGCGCAGCTTCGGTAATTGTGATTTTGGGAGATTTTTCAACCTTAACAGATAAGGTTGGTTCTGCCGGATGATGCCCTACCTTTCTGTTTTCCGGATTGTAAATTGATGGTGAAATCTGATTTTCTGCTTCGAAATGATGATTGTCAGCATTTACTTCGGCAGAGGCACAATCAGATGGCTTAAAACCTGCATACTGAGGTAGTGGGAGTGATTCAGATATCTGATCAGCATTTAAATCAGTTTGCTTTGTGATTAGCTGTTGTGTTTTATCTGCATGAATATCTTCCCCGCTATGATTTTCATGTCGGGTTAAATAAGTCATCTCCCTTTGCCATCTGCGTTCTTGCACACTATGCCACCAGAATAAAGCAGCAATACAGGCAATAATCAGAATTAATACAATCCATAACATAAGAGTTCACGTCCCTTTTGCAATTTTTTGCTGCAATCCGGTTTATTTACCAGATTTATACCATTACGCGTGCAATAAATGTACTTCTAAATTATCAATCAAGCGGGTACGTCCAAGTACAGCAGCAGCCAAAATAATAATATTTCTATCACTTTTCTGTGCTTTAGCCAGTGTTAATGCTTGACGTATTTCAATATAATCAACCTGCCAGCCCTGTTGATTTAATTTAGAAGTAGCCATCTTTTCCAAAGCCATAAAATCAGTCTGCCCTTGTTGTATCTGAATTGCCATATTTTGCAAAGTTTGAAACAATTCTGGTGCCTGACGACGTTCCTCTAAGGAAAGATAGCCATTGCGACTGGATAAAGCTAAGCCATCCTCTGCCCGTTCGATAGCTACCGGTACAATGCGGATGTTCATATTCAAATCACGAACCATACCAGCCAATATCACTAATTGCTGATAATCTTTTTTGCCAAAACAGGCTACATCTGGCTGAACAATATTAAATAGTTTTGTCACCACTGTGGCTACACCACGAAAATGCCCGGGACGAGTTTTACCACATAAGTCATTTTGCAACAGTGGTGGTTCAATAAAATAATGTTGTTTACCATCAGGATATAATTCTTGCTCTGCAGGGGCAAATACAATATCAGCACCTACCTCTTTAAGCTTTTCAGCATCTTCCTGTAATGTGCGCGGATACTGATCAAAATCTTCACCCTCACCAAACTGTATTCTGTTGACAAAAATACTGACTACAACTGCGTCTGCATTTTTTTTCGCTTCTCGCACCAATGACAGATGACCTTCGTGCAAATTGCCCATTGTTGGGACGAAAGCCACATTCTCTACTTGCCTGCGCCATTTCTGAAATTCGGCAATAGTAGATATTATTTGCATTTCTAATCCTGTTCTGTTTTGTCGCTTTATCACAATTAACTTTTATCTCTAAAGCGACAACTATAGCTTACTCAAGGAAACAATTATAACACTGCTTAAGCAGCTATTTACTATTCTATTGTGCCGGTTTATCGCTGTATAGATCAAAAGATAATGACGGATATAAATAATTTGTCTGCAAGAAGATAATATTGTCACCACAGTTTTTGATTTAGGTGTGCTAACATGAAATAACTATTTCAGTGTCCGCACTAAAATAGTTATTTCAACATTTCGACACTGTGTCGACAAAAAATTTATAATTCAAGGAGTAAACTATGAAAATCAAATCCTGGCTAGCCACAGTGTTGTGTCTTACAGTACTGGTAGCTTGCGGTGGTGGTAACAATAACACCACATCCAGCGCAAGCCAAACTAAGGAACCCAGTCCTGTGGCCGATAAAACATTAATCGTAGGTACCAATGCTGAATTTGCCCCATTCGAATCACATGAAGCAGATGGCAAACTGTCTGGTTTTGATATTGATTTGATAAATGCTATGGCCAAAGCCGGTAATTTTAAAGTGGAGTTCAGAGATCAACCCTGGGATGGTTTATTCGCCAGTCTGAATAATGGTGATTTGGATATTGTTGCGTCTGGAGTGACGATTACTGATGAACGCAAACAGACATTAGGCTTTACGGATCCATATTTTGATATTTCGATGGTCGTACTGACACCAAGCAATAAAAAATTCACTGAGCTGACTGATTTGAAAAGTATGACACGTGTTGCTGTTGCCACTGGTCAGACTGGCGATTTAGCAGTACAACAACTTCTTGGTGCTCAAAGCCCTAAAATTGCCCGATTTGATACTGTTCCATTAGCGATTAAAGAATTACAAAATGGTGGTGTAGACGCCATGGTTTCTGATGGCGCGGTGATCAGTAACTATGTTAAAGCAAATGGTATTGGTAATGTGACCATTAATAAAGTTCCAGAATTCGGTACTGACCACTACGGCTTTGTGGTGAGAAAGAATGATACTGCTACCGCTACATTATTAAATGAAGCATTGAAAAAAATCCGTGCTAATGGTGAGTACGACAAGATTTATGCTAAATATTTTACTAATTAAATCTTTAAATTAAAGATTTGCTCCAGCCCGTTATTACTTATAATAGCGGGTTTTATTTTGGAGCAATTTTTGACAAAAAAATAGTTCAATTGTTTTGAAAATAATATTTTATTTACTACACAATACATTATGATAGTTGTAAAGATTAATGCCAACGATAAAAAATATAAACAGGATAAAGATTCAGATAAAAAAATTTAATTTTTCAAACTTACTTGCATGCTGATCGGTTTATACTGGTATGAAAAAATTGACATGTTTATAATTATTAATTTATTGTGCAGTTTTGATTCGAATATCGTCAATTGATTTACCTCGGTCTGCCCAAGGTGACTCTTATTTTGAATGATAGTCGCGAAATCAAACTATTATAGCTGAATTATTTAATGTATATTGGGTTTAATAATCCGATTCAGGCATGTTTTTCTGATACTGTTTTTTCTAATGATTTTTTTAAATAATTGGCAAATTCATCTATACCTACACAGTGATAACTTTCTGAATAAATTTAAGTTGATCAGTAGTAGGTCAAAAATAGACATAGGAAACGGCTACTTTTCTTAAAAATTGTAGTCCCAAAGCTAAATTTTATGATTATGTTTTTATAACTCAATAACCTAATTATTAGCTTATAAGTTAATTTAAATGACAAATCTAAAAGTTCAATTTATTTAGATACAATAAAGAAATTTATGATTGTTTTGTATAAGTATTACTATTGCTAACCGTTTAAATCAGCTACTCATATTCTACTGACATTCCTATCCTGCATTTTTCGGCAGTATTCTGAGCTATTATTTATGAAATTATCCTTTACTAAAAGCTATATTATCACTTTAATTTTATTGCTTATTAATAGCATTGTTCTTATTCTGGCTCTGGCTTATCCGCCCAATCCAAAACGAATCATTGAAACCTGGCTAGTATTTATTATAGTCCACCGCTTTTTACCCCGATGGTGGCGAGCGCTCATGTGGATTAGCGCTATAGTTATTCTGCTTTATCATTCTACTGCTGCGCATTATGGTCGACCCAGTTTCGGTATAGTTGCTTCGTTAATCAGTACCAATACCTCTGAGGCCTGTGAATATTTAACCAGTTTATCATGGCAAACTTGTCTTTCCACTTTACTTCTGACGATAATCCCACTATTTATGTTACGCTGGAGCCGACACCAACCACAACCACAATGGAAAAGTTGGTGGGCTATACCTATACTGCTGGCTCTGTTGATTATGTCAATACAAACAGCACGTAAGGGCTATACAGTAGGTGGTTTTGCTTTACGTGCGCAGCCAATAGAGTTTCTTGCTGATGCTTATTTGCAGCCCCGAGCGTATTTTGCCGAATTAAAAAAACTAAAAGAGGATGTGAACAAACCAGATCAATGGAAAATTGATCATGTGCAGAACAAATATCAAAACTATGTTTTAGTCATTGGAGAAAGTGCGCGAGCAGATTATTTTCATTTGTATCATTTCAAATATCCGAATACACCTTTTTTAGATACCCATGCCAGTATAATTATGGATAATATGTATTCTGCTGGACCAAACACGCCGATATCTTTACTACATGGTCTGTGTTTAAGTCATGGTGAAACTTTTAGTATCCAAAACAATATTATTACCTTAGCCAAAAAAGCTGGTCTACAAACAGTATGGCTTTCCAATCAAGGTGCACTTGGACAATATGATACCTCAATTTCTACCATCGCCCATCAAGCTAATCAAACAATTTTTCTGAAAAAGACTAGTTATGATTTTGGGGACGAAATTTTTGACACACAACTCTTAGCGCCATTAAAGGAAGTTTTAAAACAACCATTGTCATCACAACAACCCCGATTAATTGTTATGCATACCATGGGTTCTCATCCAAATCCATGTAATCGGCTGAAAAAGCCACCACAGCACTACGTAGAAAATAATAATAGTAATTGCTATATTGACTCCATTAAACAAACAGATAATTTATTACAACAGATCTATTCTATTCTACAAACAACTGGCCAGTCTTTTAGCATAATTTATTTCAGTGATCATGGTTTAAGCCACGATAAAGACGCCTACGAAAAAAATAGCATAGTACGTGCCAGCAGTATTTTGCGCCACAATGACCGCTTCATTGAAAATTATCATGTTCCTTTCGTAGTCATTAACAGCGATCAAAACAGTAGCCAACGTATTAGCGCTCGCCGCAGTGGATTCGAACTCATTGATGGTATAGCTCAATGGCTAGGTATTGGTAGTCCACAACTACCTTATGGTGAACAATTCTTTAGCGATATGGATAGTAAAAAATTGGAGGTACTCAATATGAGTCAAAAATTACAACCGTTGCAGCAATTAGAGCATGATCCGCTACCGCAGGATTTACGCTAATAGAACATCTTTTAAAATTTTAAAAAATGTCCAGAATTGTATTTTTTCAGAACATTGTTTTAAAAGCTATACAAATGTTAATTTTTCTTAATGTACGGTTACTTTATTGACTTACATCAATACACAATTTATAGAAAAAATTATAATGAAACCACTTTGATTGGTTTCCTCTTGATGTGTGTGTTTATGTGTGGCGCCCCGCCACACTTTTTTTTATCTTAATAATATCCGAATAATTTGATTAAAAGAGAAAATTAAATATTATTTACTTTATTTGTCTAATAAATTCTTGTTCTTTCAAATAATTACCGATCTAATCTAAACATCAAAGCATTTATCATTTTTGCATTTATAGCGTATTGCTATAATCACATTAAAGAAAGCCATTCTTAAAAAGAAAACCATTGATATATTTTATGACAAAAATTTAAACAACTGATTTTACTTACATTGAAATAACGTAGATTGATCAGCGTAAAGCAATACGTATTTGCAAATACCAATTGCATATCAATAGAATAAACAAGTAAAATTTGTCTCACCCAATAATCGATAAATGCTCATATTTGGTTCAGTTTTACTAACCGGCAATTAACTCTGTTTGGGATTCCTGATTAGATGCTGATGAGCCAGAAAAAACCAGATTAACTTTATCGCATGCTGGATCATAATCAATAGTGACCTCACCACCTTCGCTTAACCGTCCAAACAGTAGTTCATCAGCCAGAACTTTACGTATACAATCCTGAATCAATCGCTGCATCGGACGGGCACCCATGGTGGCATCAAACCCATTTTCGGCCAAAAAGCGATGCAAAGACGGCGTGAACTGGACAACCACTTGCTTAGCTAAAAGTTGTTGTTCTAATACCAGTAAAAATTTATCGACAACTTTTGCAATTACTTCTTGCTTAAGGGCTGCAAATGGAATAATGGCATCTAAGCGATTACGAAATTCCGGGGTAAAATCTTTTTCAATAATCGCCATACTATCAGCTTGTGCTCGCTGCCCAGTAAAGCCAAAATCAGGTCTGGCCAGCTCGGCCGCACCTGCGTTCGTCGTCATGATCAATATGACATTTCGAAAATCTGCACTACGTCCATTATTATCGGTAAGTTTTGCATAATCCATCACCTGCAACAATACGTTGAAAATATCCGGGTGGGCTTTTTCGATTTCATCCAGTAATAAAACACAATACGGTTGCTTAGATATAGATTCGGTTAATAATCCACCCTGCTCAAAGCCTACATAACCCGGCGGAGAGCCTATTAATCGAGAGACAGCATGTCGTTCCATATACTCAGACATATCAAAGCGCAATAAAGGCAGATCAAGTAAGGCAGCCAGTTGTCTGGCTACTTCAGTCTTGCCTACTCCTGTGGGTCCGGCAAACAGAAAACTACCAATTGGTTTATCCGGCTGTTTTAATCCAGAACGAGCCATTTTGATAGCAGATGCTAAAGCATCAATAGCCTGATCCTGACCAAAAACTTTTGCTTTTAAATTATCCGCCAAATGGCGTAAAACCTGTTTATCATCATGGGAAACCGATTTTTCCGGAATACGCGCCACCCGAGCAACGATTGCTTCGATTTCAGCCCGTCCTATAGTCTTGCGTTGTTTTGATTTAGGTTGCGTTTTCTGCGCTGCAGCAGCTTCATCAATAATATCTATCGCTTTATCTGGTAAAAAACGTTCATTTATATAACGTGCAGACAATTCAGCAGCAGCCTCTAAGGCATCACGGGTATATCTCACATGATGATATTGCTCAAAAGCTGGACGCAGCCCTTGTAAAATCTGAATAGTTTCGGGGATAGTCGGTTCGAGAACATCAATTTTCTGAAAACGTCGGCTAAGTGCATGGTCTTTGTCAAAAATAGTACGGTATTCCTGATAAGTCGTGGCACCTATACAGCGCATATTACCTTTTGCTAAGGCTGGTTTAAGCAAATTAGAAGCATCCATCGTGCCCCCGGAAACACTGCCCGCACCTATTATTGTATGAATTTCATCGATAAACAAAACCGCTTTATCTAATTGAGCTAATTCATTGATTACAGCTTTCAGTCGAGCTTCAAAATCGCCACGATATTTAGTACCGGCCAGCAATGCGCCCATATCCAGCAAAAAAACAACCGCACCTTTAATGGCTTCCGGCACTTTATCATGTACCAGCTGATAAGCAAGACCTTCTGCCAGTGTAGTCTTACCAACCCCAGCCTCTCCAACTAGTAAAGGATTATTTTTACGTCGACGACATAAAGTTTGAATTAGTCGCTGCATTTCTTCGCCGCGACCAATCAATGGATCTATACGGCCAGCCATAACTTCATTATTTAGATTAATGGTATATTGATCTAATGCTTTAGCTGATGCCTTGGCCGTTTCATTTTCCACATTTTCTGCTTGAGAATGCTCATTTTTGGCAGAATTATTTCCCAATGTCAGATAGCGCAACACATCCAAACGGCTAACTGATTGCAACTCCAGAAAATAAACAGCATGACTGTCTTTTTCCGACATGATCGCAATCAGCACATCTAACGGGCTAACTTCTCCTTTTGCCTCTGCTGCACGCACATGTACGATAGCCTGCTGCAACACACGTTGAAAACCAATTGTAGGCTGTAACTCGTCCTGTGACTCAGATGATGCAGACAGAATCGGTGTATTGGCTAAAATACTTTGTTGTAATTGTGTAACTAAAACACTTTTGTCTACGCCTAAAGCAGACAAAGTCTGCGCTACTTCCTCGCTTTTCTGCACTAATCCAAGCAGTAAATGCTCAACGCCGATATATTCAAACGCATGGCTGCGCGCTTCCGCATAAATATGTTGCAGAATTTTTTCTAATTGCGCCGAAATCATCCCTGCTCTCCTAATAATACTTGTAACACACGGTTTTCATAAATAAATTTATTTTAATCACTATAATGCATATCTGGATTATTAAAGTGGATATATACCAGAGTTTACTATTTAATCAGTTTGGTTAGACATTTTTAAGCTGGTTCTATTATACATTGTAGTGGATAGCCAGCTTCATGCGCCTGTTTTAATACCTGCCAGCGTTTGGTTTCTGCTACATCTTTTTGATAGATTCCGCATACTCCTCGCCCGCTTTCATGTACCATGAGCATAACTGCAATAGCCTGCGTATGCGGTAAATGAAAAATAGATGTCAATAAGTTCACCACAAAATCCATGGGAGTGAAATCATCATTCAATAGTACCACTTGATATTTTTTTGGAGGTGGTAACACGGTTTCTTGATTCTGGCTAATGGTTTGTATATTAGTAGTTGACATTGTGCGAATATTTACATGTATCTGTGGGTTTTTAGTAACGGTTTTAATAATTTTATCATTTTTCGGT
>CAMLPN010000060.1 GCA_946481965.1 uncultured Neisseriaceae bacterium
CTTTGGCCGCTCGGGAATCCCTCCAAAAGAGAACGGCATGATAATGTTCATTTGCTCAACCGTCAAGTTAATTTAATAATTTTTTTTTAATAAAACCGGAATTAGTTGTTTCAAATGAACTTTACTCAAATTTATTTTATGCTTTTTCAGCCATTAAATGTTCATATTTCGCCTGTAATTCCTGCTCGCTCTCCTGATGATTCTCATCAATAATGATGCAATCAACCGGACAGACTAGTTGGCATTGTGGTTCATCGTAATGACCAACACACTGGGTACAACGCTCCGGGGTGATTTCGTAAATTTCATCTCCCTGATAGATGGCCTCGTTAGGACATTCCGGTTCGCATACATCACAATTAATGCACTCATCTGTTATCAAGAGTGACATTGTTTTTCCTTTATCGTTAAATTTGAACTCAAATCCGTGGTCGCGGATTATAGCATCATTTTATTATCTAAATTGAATGCCAATTCATTTTTTTATCATACTTGTGGCTCATAAACCAATAATGCAAAACGGCTTTTACCAGATTTTCCTTGTTTCAGTATTGTCCATCCTACTGGCAATGCAGGCAAGGTATCACTTTCCAGATAAACCCGAGCTTGTGGCAGCATATGCTTAGCCAACTCATGCAGCAATAAATCCCATTGTTTCCAGGCATAAGGTGGGTCAACAAATATGATTTGGAATTGCTTTTTATTTCTTGCTAAAAAATTGAATGCATCTGCGCACACAATGGTAATCTGACCGAGCTGCAATTTTGTCTGATTATCTTTAATCGCAGCAGCAACCAGTCTGTTCATCTCCACCATGATCACCTGTTCGGCATGTCTGGAAGCAGCCTCAAGCCCCAACACCCCGCTGCCAGCAAATAAATCCAATACACTCATGCCAGTTAAGTCCTGACCTAACCAATTAAAAAGGCGTTCACGAACACTATCTGCGGTTGGACGTAAACCAATGGCCGAGGGAAAAGATATTTTTCTGCCACGATGAACACCACCGATGATACGTACCTGATTAGTGTGTTGAGGATGTGTCTTTACCATACTAATTAACTTAAAAAAAGACTTTCAGGAAACCCGAAAGTCTGAAAAATTAAATATTTAACGCAAACAAATTTATTCTTTCGGTGCCGGTGGTTCAATCTGCTCGCTGTAACCACATTCTTTTTGCGGGCAAACTTTTTCGGTTCCCCGTCGCTTTGTGGTTTTAATGGTCATTAATGGCCAGCCACATTGCGGACAAGGTTCGTTCACTGGAGGATTCCAAACGGCATAATCACAATCAGGGTAAGTGTTGCAACTATAAAACAGTTTACCGTAGCGACTTTTTCTTTCAATCAGATGTCCCTTATGGCATTTTGGACATTCTATTCCAGTATCTTTTGGCTTCTCCAATGGTTCTATGTATTTACACTTCGGATAATTGGCACAACCAATAAATTTCCCATAACGTCCACGTTTATAAACCAACTGCCCTTCACATTTAGGACAATGGCGTCCTTCAACAATAGTTGGTTCTTCGGCCGCTTTAGCTGCTTCCTCTGCTGTCTCATTAACATTACGGGTGTAATCGCAATCTGGATAACCACTACAGGCAATAAAGCGCCCTCGTTTACCGAATTTGATTTGTAACTGATGCACACCACATTTCGGACAAATTTCATCCAAATTTTCAGCAGTCAGCTCAGCACGTGGAATATCTTCTTTAGCTTTGATTTCTTTATCAAAACCTTTCCAGAATTGCTGCATTACCGGCTTCCATTCACGTTTACCACCAGCAATGTCATCCAACTGATTCTCCAGCTTGGCTGTAAAATTGTAATCCACATACTGACCAAAGTGTTCAGTTAGAAATTTATTAACTACTTCACCAGTTTCAGTCGGCAGGAAACGCTTTTGTTCTAGAGTAACGTATTCACGCTCTTTCAGAGTAGAAATAATACTGGCATAGGTAGATGGCCGTCCGATACCATACTCTTCCAATGCCTTTACCAGACTAGCCTCAGAATAACGTGGTGGAGGTTGGGTAAAATGCTGTTCTCCAGAAATTTTATCTACCGGCAGTAGATCGCCTTCAGATAAGTTTGGAAGTTTCTTTGCATCTTCTTCAGCATCGCTATCATCAACTCCTTCTTCATAAACACTGAGAAAACCGGCAAAAGTCTGAATTTGTCCTGTAACCCGAAAGATACCTTTACCAACCACAATATCCACAGTAGTGGTATCAAATCGCGCCGGTGCCATCTGGCTGGCTACAGCACGCTGCCATATCATTTGATATAAACGAAACTGATCGGCACTCAAAAAGGGCTTTACTTCTTCTGGTGTACGATAGATAGATGTCGGCCGAATAGCTTCGTGTGCTTCCTGAGCATTTTTAGATTTGGTTTTATATACTTTGGCTGCAGATGGTAAATATTCGCTACCAATTTTATGCTCAATATAATGACGCATTTCAGCAACAGCATCATCCGATAAATTTACGGAATCAGTACGCATATAGGTAATCAACCCCACGGCTCCTTGCCCTACATCTACACCTTCGTATAGTTGTTGCGCTGTACGCATGGTACGGTCCGTAGTCATGCTTAGTTTTCTTACAGCTTCTTGCTGCATGGTCGAAGTGGTAAAAGGCGCTGCTGGATTACGACTACGCTTTTTCTTTTCGACCTTAGTTACATGCGCTGGTTGATCAGCCAGTTCAGTAATAATCTCCTGTTGCTTGATTTCATCTGGAATATCAAACTGCTCAAGTTTTTGTCCCTGCCAGTGCGTTAATTTAGCTCTGAATTTAGTACGATCTTTATGACTATCCAGGTGAATTGTCCAGTATTCCTGTGATGTAAAATCACGAATTTCTTGTTCACGTTCACAAATCATGCGTAAAGCCGGACTCTGTACACGACCGGCTGATAAACCACGCCGAATTTTTTTCCAAAGTAAGGGTGAGAGATTGAAACCCACCAGATAATCCAGTGCTCTTCGCGCCTGCTGGGCATCAACTAGCGTTTGCGATAATTCGCGCGGATGGGCAACTGCATCTAATACCGCTTTTTTGGTCACTTCATGAAATACCACGCGCTTAGGATGTAGATTTTTCAAACCGCGTTTGCTTTTTAGTATTTGCTGTAAATGCCAGGAAATGGCCTCACCCTCTCTATCCGGATCGGTGGCCAGATACAGTGTATCAGCCTCCTTTGCCGCTGAAACAATCGCATCTACATGTTTAGCATTGCGACTGACTAACTGATATTTCATAGCAAAATCATTTTCCGGATCTACAGCACCACTTTTGGGCACGAGATCGCGAACATGGCCATAGGAAGCCAGTATTTCAAAATCGCTACCTAAATACTTTTTCAGTGTTTTCGCTTTAGATGGAGATTCAACTATCAACAGATTTTTTGCCATTCGTTCAGGCTCACATTCATAATTAAGTAGTGGTATTTATTTAGTATTATTTGTTTAAATAAAACAGAGGTTTTAACTAAAAAGCTTTCAGACTTTCTGAAAGCTTTTTACTGGATTGTAATTTTGGAGTCTGTTTTATTGCATGGTTGCATCGCCATTCAGTGCGGCCATCAGTTCATCACCAATCAATACTGGTAATTCTGATCGATGCGCCCATAATACTAACAATGTTAATACTTTAGCATGATCAACTGTTATGTCATCATATGGTAAATTCATTAAAGCATTAAGTACAAATTCGCGCTGCTCTGGATTCAGTGCGCCATTTTGCTCCAGAAAATGTACTAATCCGCGTACCTGCAACGGTAATAAATCTAATTCTTCCGCATTATAAATTCGTGTTCCTGTACTGGCACGTAATGCAGAGGCGGGAATTAAAGGTTCATAGCGCAACCCATCCAAACATGCCAAAGCATCGCCGATTTGTTCATCATCAAAACCCACCTCTTCCAACAGCACGCCAAGATCATGACGCGGAGGAAACGCATCAACATCTTGAAAGTGCTCAATTAAAAAGGCAATTACATCAATCATTTGCTTTCCTTTCAAGATTTAACTCGTTGATAACAACCACCTGGTAAAGCTGTCACCCAGCCTTCTAGTTCCAGTGCGATAAGATTAGCATACACATCTGCAGCTGCAATGCCAAGTGTTGTAACCAGTGTATCTGGATGCACAACACCATAACCCAGACCAGTTAAAATAGTCTCTTCAATTTCAGTCAAAACTTTATCTGATACCAATTCTGGCTGAGTTTGTTTGGGACTATCCTTATATTCAGTCTGGCTAACTTTCAATACAGATTTTCGTGCCTTCTGATCGCTATATGCTAGCAATTGCGTTTTTTGCAAGAGTAAGGGACATTCCTGCACTATATCTTGCAGGCTTTCCACCAATTTAGCACCTTGTTTAATCAGCAAATGACATCCTTTACTCAAAGGATTGTCTATTGATCCGGGTACTGCCATGACTTCACGCCCCATATCACTGGCCAGTCGCGCGGTAATTAATGATCCAGATTCAATTGCTGCCTCAACAACCAAGGTACCCAGACTTAACGCAGCAATTAAGCGATTACGCCGTGGAAAATTACCAGCCAGAGGGCGAGTACCCAATGGAAATTCAGACACAATACAACCCTGAGCGGTAATTTGTTGTGCCAGGTCTTTATTGCGGGCGGGATATACTCTGTCAATACCGGTACCCCATACAGCCACGGTCATACCTTTTCCCCGTAAGGCACCCTGATGAGCAGCAGTATCAATACCATCTGCCATCCCAGATACAATAAGCACTTCTTTTTGAGCCAACTCTGTAGCAAAATCACCGGCAATTCGACTTGCCTGCGGTGTCGCATGGCGACTACCCACAATGGCTAAAGCTGGCTGATGTAAGCACTGGCTATTGCCACGAAGAAACAATAATGGCGGAGGTGTTAAGCCCTCAGCCAGCATACTGGGAAAATCTTCATCTGCCAATAATAGCAGTCTTGCATTATTATTAGATTGTTCCCATTCCAGTGCTGCCTCTGCTGCTCTTTTTGCTTCATCTTTCTGCCAGTATTGGCCAACCTGAGAGCGAGTAAATGATTTAATTTCGCTAAAAGGCGCATCAAGAGCATTACGAGCACAACCGTAATATTTTATCAGACGAAGGAAGGTTTCCGCACCTATATGAGGGGTTAACGCCAGCTCAATCCACGCATAACGCTCTAGCTCATTCATGTCAGAATCTTTACATTATATTCTGCTGTAATTATGACAAAAGTAAATTTTATGGACAATAATTTGTTCACATCCATTTATATTTTATTGATTTATTTAAATATTACCTATTATAAATTTAATAATGTAGAACATTCTTAGTTTATTAAAATAAACCTATCATATGTTAATTTTTCGACTCTTAATAATTTTGAATAATGGTAAAAAAAGTAGATCAATTAGCAAAGGTATGCAAAATAGGTTTAAAATGTAGCACATACCGATTTTGCGGTCATTTATTCTTATATTAATGTACTTTCATTAAAGCATATCGATTTATCCGCTACACCATACCGTTAATATCTAAATTAGTATTTTTATTAAATGCTAAATTTTTAAAATATGATTTATTCGGAATTATTAGAGCTAAACAAAAAATGAATAATAATCTAAAAAAATATTTTAACATTTTTCCACAAGCAAACGCTACTGACATTTAAATACATGACCAGACAGCAGAATAACAAGAATCCGAATATTAAAAACAGTTAATATTTTAAATAATGATAAAAAAAACTATTGGATAGCTGGAGAGAAAATAACAGGTATCTGAAAATTTTATCTATACACATTTAGTACATTGACCTATTCAAAGCCAAAAAAGATCCATTGATGCATGAAAACCATTGTATTATTTAACGGAAACGACCTGATTTTATTGTTAGTCCTTGTTGTATTTTCGATGCCAAACTGTAATTACGCAAAGCATGAGTCAAAGCAACAGCTAAAGCATCAGCAGCATCAGCCTGCGGTGTGCCTGATAATGACAGCATTTGTACCACCATATGCTGTACCTGCTCTTTAGCAGCTTTACCCTTACCAACCACGGCTTGTTTTACCTGTAAAGCGGTATATTCAAATACCGGTAATTCTCCCAGCGTCAGTGCGGCTAAAGCCGCACCACGCGCCTGTCCCAGAACTAGAGTAGCTGCAGGATTAACGTTAACAAATACCTGTTCCACAGCAGTTTGGGTAGGCTGATATGTAGCAATAATTTCCTGTAAATTACGGACAATAATACGAATACGCTCTGATAGTGGCGCTCCTGGAGTGGTTTTTATGCAACCGGAAGCAACATAAATATGCTGCTTACCAATGACATCAATCACACCAAAACCAGTCACCCGGCTACCAGGATCCACTCCTAAAATTCGAATATTATGTAATGATGATGACTGTATTGGCATGCGTAACAACTTGAAAAATTAACATCGGAATATTTGATCTTGGCCTTGTATACCATAATCAAATAGGCAGTATAAAGTAATATCAATGATAATGTGCAGTTGAATATAGGGTATCAGCTTGGACAAAATAACTTATTCGCCTGCTTCAGCCGTTCTACTGTGCCAACGTCAAGCCATAAACCGTGGTGATGCTCTCCCTTTACTCGCCCTGCCTCAATAGCACTATGCAATAATGGTGCTAATTTAGCTTTGGTATGAACCCGAATCTGACTAAATAAAGATGGTTGATACACGCCTACACCACTAAATGTCAGGGATTGTTTTGGTATTTGTTTTTTGACATCGCCAGCAGCAGTCAAGCTAAAATCACCCTGCGGATGGTGGTCAGGATTATCTACTAACCATAGATAAGCTAAAGCGTTACTATTCTCTATATAATTACCAATGTTAATAGCCTGTTGAAAATCTATATCTGTTAATACATCTCCATTGATAACCAAAAAAGGTTTATTACCTAATAGTGGCAACGCGGTGGCAATACCACCTGCTGTCTCAAGTCCGCCATTAGTTTCAGGCGAATAAGTAATATTGATACCATACTCGTGACCATCACCTAGTGATGCTTCAATTTTACTGCCTAACCAAGCATGATTAATAACGACATCACGAAAGCCGGCAAGTTGTAAACGTTGCAGATGGTAACCGATTAAAGGTAATCCACTAACATTTAACAATGGTTTTGGACAAGTGTCGGTAAGAGGGCGCATACGTTCACCACGCCCAGCTGCAAGTATCATTACTTTCATAATGTTTTAGTTTCAAAAAATGATCAGGCAGAATTTTGCCGGTTAAAAAATCAAAAAGCAAAGCTTTAGCTTTGCTTTAATAAATGAAGATTAATTCGAATCACAATCTAAATCAAACTCAATTCGGGACCACTATTAAAGACGCTAATCCCGCGTTGACCATCTTCATATAATTTAATACGCAGACGTAAATCGTTAGGTGAATCCGATTGTCGCAATGCTTCTTCAAAATCAATAATATTATCTGTATATAACTGAAATAGACACTGGTCGAATGTCTGCATACCCTCATTAACACTTCTGGCCATCATATTTTTTATCGACATCAACTCACCTTTAAAAATATAGTCCTGAATTGTAGTGGTATTGATTAATAAATCTATAACCGCACGACGACCTTTACCATCTTTTTTAACAGCCAAACGTTGACCAATGATACAGACTAAATTCAAGGCCAAATCCATCAAAACTTGTTTATGCTGATCTTCTGGATAAAAATTCAATATACGCTCTATAGCCTGATCAGCACTACTAGCGTGTAAAGTAAAGAAGCATAAATGACCTGTTTGCGCCAGTTTTAGGGCATATTCCATACTTTCATCACTACGCACCTCCCCCACACACACCACATCGGGTGCTTCTCGCAAAGCACTTTGCATCGCATTATCCCAGCTCAACGTATCCACACCTATTTCACGATGGGTAATAATACTTTTTTTAGGCCGATGAACATACTCGATTGGATCTTCAATCGTAAGAATATGTCCAGCAGAATTTGCATTACGATAATCCAACATCGCCGCCATGGTAGTTGATTTACCACTACCTGTTGGACCTGCTAAGATGATTAGACCACGCTTTTTCATAACCAGTTCATTCAATACTGGAGGCAGAAACAAACTATCAATGGTCGGAATTTCAGAGTTTATCTGGCGCAACACCATCCCTATACGTCCTTGTTCATGATAGGCATTGACTCGAAATCGTACTCCATTTCTGGCATTAACCGAATAATTCAACTCCAGTTCAGTCAAAAATTTCTGCCTTTGCGCGCGGGTCATGGTCGTCATAACAATTTTAGCAGTGTCTTCTGCTGTCAGTGGCTTAGTAAGGGCTGGCATGGTTTTACCATCAATTTTCCAAGCCGGCGGAAACCCCGGACTAATAAATATATCAGCGGCTTTTAACCGTACCGCTTCTTCCGCCATCTTTTCCAGTACAGGATGCAAATGAATACTATCAGGTTCCAGATTATGGAATTCACTATTTTGTGATTGAGGGTTTGCTGATACGATATTATGTAATTGAGTCATGATTATATATTTTTGTACAATGTAATTTTCAGGCGGATGTTCTAACCATTTAGTTAAGTTAGTACAGCTATTTGCAGAATAACTAATTAATAATAATTGATACAAATAGTGAAAGCGCAATCTAGACATTAAAATATTATGCCAAGTATATATCCGATCGCAATTTTATCTTTGACCAACAGATCAATTAATATTGGTATATTAAATTTATCCAACCTGATAAAAAGTATTTCAACGCTTATTCCTCAAGTTTAACTTTAATGTGCAGGAAATTTTACATTTGGTCTGGGCTAACGGCTTTTGCTCGAGCGGCTTCTAGACTAATACGCCCTTCACGTAGCAATTGTTTCAGACACTGATCAAGGGTCTGCATGCCATATTTTTGACCTGTTTGCAAAGTAGAATTCATTTGCGCAATTTTATTTTCACGAATCAGATTACGGATCGCTGGGGTACTGATCATGATTTCGTGTGCTGCCACACGTCCCCTACCATCTTTGGTTTTCAGTAATGTTTGTGAAATCACCGCCTGAAGGCTTTCAGATAACATTGATCGTACCATCTCTTTTTCACCAGCCGGAAACACATCGACAATACGGTCTACCGTTCGTGCAGCTCCGGTGGTATGCAAAGTACCAAATACTAAGTGTCCTGTTTCTGCCGCTGTTAACGCAAGCCCGATTGTTTCAGGATCACGCATTTCCCCTACTAGAATAACATCAGGGTCTTCACGCAGCGCTGCACGCAAAGCATTGGCAAAACTATGAGTGTGCTGATGTAGTTCACGTTGATTAACCAGCGATTTTTTACTCTGATGTACAAACTCGACCGGATCTTCGATGGTTAAAATATGACCTGGATGATAGGTATTGATATAGTCAATAATAGCAGCTAATGTGGTAGACTTACCCGAACCAGTTGGACCTGTTACCAATACCAGCCCACGCGGTAAATTAGCAATTTTTTGAAATATAAGTGGTGCCTTAAGTTCTTCCAGCGTTAAAACTTTATTAGGAATGGTACGTAGCACAGCCGCAGGCCCTCGCTCGGTATTGAAGGCATTTACACGAAAGCGAGATACATTGGGCAATTCAAATGAAAAATCCGTTTCCAGATTCTGCTGATAGTCTTTACGCTGATTATCATTCATAATAGAAGAAATCATTTTACCAACTTCTTCTGAGGTCTGATCAGGCAGATTGATACGGCGGATATCACCGTTTACACGAATCATCGGTGGCAGACCTGCACTCAGATGCAAGTCGGATGCATTGTTTTTAACGCCGAAGGTCAGTAGATCAGTTAATTGCATAAGTGCTCCGTTAGGCCTACCTGCTTATACAGGCAAAGAATATTGGTCTTATTTTAAACAATTTAGCGTATATTTAAAATGAAAATATTTGTATAGATATTGAAATTTTTGACATATGCCAAAAAAACCATTTGATAATTGGAAACAAGCTTATTTTTTTATGCAAAACTATCATGAACTCATTGGACGCTGGCAACAGATACTGCAGGATATCCAACAAGCACGACAGCAAACCGGTGCGACTCAGCCAGTACAACTGATTGCCGTCAGTAAAACATTTCCGGCAGAAGAAATTGCTGCCCTTTATCATGCCGGACAGCATGAATTCGGCGAAAATTACATACAGGAATTTACTGATAAATCTGCATATTTAGCTGATTTACCCATTATCTGGCATATAATTGGACATATTCAATCGAATAAAAGTCGCATTGTCGCGCAAAGAGCACAATGGGTACATACTATTGATCGTGAAAAGATTGCCCGTCGCCTGCATGATCAGCGTCCGCCTCATTTGCCACCCTTAAATGTCTGCATTGAAATCAATATTGCTGCCGAAAAAAATAAACATGGAATTGCCACCACCAAAGAAGCATTACTGACACTGGCAACAACGATTACTTCGTTACCACGTCTGAAATTACGTGGCCTGATGTGTGTAGCGAAAGCCGATAGCAGTCAGGAAGAATTACAAAATCAATTTAACCACATGCATACATTATTGCAATTACTGAATCAAAACGGATTTAATGCAGACGTGTTATCTATGGGAATGAGTGCGGATATGAACACGGCTATAGGCTGTGGTGCAACTCATGTCCGCATTGGTAGTGCTATATTTGGACACCGACAATATGCTGAAAATAAATGAGTCTGGAACGATCAACTTGCTATGACCGCCAAGAATTTATGCTAAAGAAATATAAATTCAAACATATAAATAAAATATATTTCATTTATAAATAAGTTAAATTTGAAAAATTAGCTGTTAAGATAAACAATTAGTAAAGATGTTTATTTTTATCATAAAAATTAGCTAAAAACTTATACCCCATATGGAGTTAATTATGGTTATTAAATATATTTAAAAATTTATATTCACCCATTTGATATATTTTGTTGCTGGTATTATCGCAATAGAGTTACCGACTGCAAACAAAACTGGACAAAAAAATTATTTTGTCATTATTAAATACAGTACCGATACCTACATAACACTATTTTTTTCTATCAGATATACTTCAGTTTTCGGGTCAGTTAAATATTCTATTCCGAAATGTGATATTTACGAACAATCAATTGTAACCTTAATAAGGTTATCAGCATTTTGCTTTTTGCCAGTAAAAATTATTTCTAGTTCTGTTTTTTTCTATCAAATCAAGAGTCATTTCTTGGCTACACCCACCCTAAAAACTTTTCAGTTTACTTATAGTCAACAAAGCTTATATGGCTAATATTAACTGACCTTGTTATAAAGAACAGAATTATACGGGTTCAACATGACGGCGCAATTAGATGTAATTTTATAAATCAACCAATTTTTTCTGCTGTGAACCATTGCTGTGGATGAACAATTTTATCCTGTGCGGCCACAATCTGTAATTCATATTGCTGACGTTGCAATGTTTCTAACATTACCGCATAAACCGCGGAAGTCGTATGCTCAAGCGTTTCCACTAATGATTTGCCAGAAAGATAATTAGCCAGAAATATTCCACTGGTCATATCACCTACACCAACAGGTTGTCGTTCACCAAAATCAACTAAAGGACGATGGATATGCCATGCACTATCAGGTGTTACTAACAACATTTCAAAACGATCAGTCTGATAACCGGCACGACTTAAATGTTTAACCAATACAGCTTTAGGACCTTTGGTACATAAAATCCTACTGGCAGCGACCGCTTCGTCAACATTATGAATGCGCTTTCGACCATTTAACTCTTCCAACTCATACAAATTTGGTGCAATCATATCGCTAACTGATAATGCCGTATTACATAGAAATTCGGCTACACCGTCAGCTACGATACAGCCTTTTTCTGGATGCCCCATCACCGGATCACAAAAATAAATGGCATCAGGATTAGCCTGCTTAACTTTTTTGACAATTTCAACGATTGCATTACCTTGTTCTGCTGAGCCCATATACCCACTCAATACAGCATCACAATGTTTAAGTTCACCAATCTGAGCTATACCATCTACTATATCCAGTAAATGGGACGGAGCCATGACAATACCTTTCCATTGTCGGTACTGTGTATGGTTAGAAAACTGCACTGTATTCAATGGCCACACATTAACACCCAGACGGCGAATAGGAAATACTGTTGCACTGTTACCGGCATGACCGAAAACCACATGAGATTGAATGGAAAGTATATTTTTCATAAGAATGCCTTTTTCGATCCAGTGAGTGTTTACCCGGCGGAGTTCATAAAAATCTGATAATCAGCTTAACATGCTAAACGAAGCTGATTATACTCAGATTATATTGATTCGGATAAATCATTACTTATATCAACACCTCAGCTCAGAATCTTGCTTTTCATACCGGTATACACACTAATTACGACATAATTTGTCCGAATTTATCTATAGCATCGCTAAAGAAATACGGTATAAAATTTATTTACAAAGACTTTCAAAAATTCTCGCATCAGCGGAAAGTTTATACATCGCTTTCTATATGGCTAACTGTTTTATACATTAGCATATATACATAAATATATTGCATATCATGGCTTAAAAAAATACAGATTCTGATTGCAGAACATAAACCTGACAATAGTTGAACTGAATTTAATTATAACCTTCAAATTACTTCAAAACATAAATGTTTGTATCTACCAAATCTGATAATTTTAGTAAGCAAAGAAGACTAATTCATAAGCAATAAAAAACGAAAAAGCCAGCTTTAAAAGCTGGCTTTTAATTATAAATTTATCTCGTTCGGTAATTTCTGTTCATTTTCTATTAGAAATAAAATTTAATATGCTACTGAATCATGCCTTATTTGCCCTTATCTTCCAGAGCAGCTGCCTTTCGGACTAATTTTACAAATTCAGCGCGATAGCCATGCTTATCATCACCTTTGGCATTATTCGCCCAGCTTGCTATCTGCTGATAAGATGTTTTAGACAATTCAGGATTATTACGCAATTTTTGTCCGTATGCTGCCACTGCGGCCATAAACCGTGTTTCTACACCAGCGTTAGCAAATGAACTGGCCAGAGCTTTCTTTTCTATAGGCAGAGAAGCCAATTCACTTTTTTCACCATGTGGTGCTTTCCAGCGTAATTTAAGAAAAGCAATTTCATTATTATTTGCATTTATAGCTGGTGCAGATTTTGTGTTTTGATAACGTAAAGGATCAATACTTGGTTTACCACCGGCCAGCGTCAGTTCATATA
>CAMLPN010000061.1 GCA_946481965.1 uncultured Neisseriaceae bacterium
GAGCTATATTCATATTTATTGTAACTAACTCAGTTGCTGCATCTGCTAAATCAGCCTTTATTTTAGATCCATTTAAATTAGGAATTGCAATAGCTGCCAAAACACCTAATATAACCATTACAACCATTAATTCTACAATCGAAAAGCCTTTATTGCGATTAATTATCTTCATTTGTGATTTTTACTCTTTTTCAAATTTAAGACTTTATTCATGTAAATTAGCTTGAATCGTTTCTTCAACAATACTGGTTGTCCGTTTATTTTCACCCCACCCTTTGGATGTTACACGAAAAATATAAACACCTGGTGTTCCATCATTATCTGGACCAAGATACTCAATTACATAACGATATTTACCCCCTGAAATTGAAGGATCATTAGTGGAATCAGAAAAGACATTTTGTCTTTTCCAAACCTCTTTCAATTGAGAATTATCGCAATTTTCAACAGTAGCTAATTTTGCATTGGCTTTAGCCGGATCAACATCTTTAGCTGCACATAAACCACCTTCACAATTACATCTAAATAAAACTGCTTTGCCTTGAGATGGCCAAGTACTGATTTTGTTCTGTGCAGCTATCAATCCATTGCCAGCATTTTGTAGAGAGTATTGATAATCACTGTCATTAGCAGAAGTACGGGAGTTCACTGATGTACCATGCATAGTGGCTACAACCAAAAATGCAATTACTATCATGATTATTAATACCATATATAAGGAAAATCCTGATTGTTTGGTATAAATTTTTTTTTGTAATTCGTTCATAAAAAAACCATTATAATTATAATGAAATGTCAATAAAATTTATGCGTCGTTAAAATTTTCAATTTATCAATCAATACGTTAACTACACACTTCACCTTTTCTTACCATAGATTTGATAATATATTCAGTGGTATTTTCTTTACAGCTACCATCACCTGCATATTGTCCACTAGGACAAATAGTTAATTTTGCTTCAATCAAAATAGGTGGTCTATCATATTTTGTCAGTATATTGCCATCTATTGATGTCTCTAGAGAAGGTTCGACTTCTGGAGAAGTGGCAGTTTGTGGACATTGACGTTCGTGATGTTTGTCATAATTGAAAGTTAAACTCATATTTTGGACATTTCTTACAATAAGTTGTGGTTCGGTCCAGTTTTGATTTCTATATTCTAATTTATATAAGCTTTTTACATTATCATATTCAGTAGTTCCAACTACATACACACTCCCGTTTATATTGTCTTCAATTGAAGGAATAGGTGTGTTACATTTTTCCCCAGTGATACTTTCTGCGTATTTTTCATCAATGTAGGTAATTAGCAAAGGCTTTACACCATCAAGCTTTTTAACACCTGGGATAGTGAAATTACTAGTAGAAACAAATTGTTTATTATTTATGTCAAAAGCTCCGTTAAACATTGTTAAATCGCTAGGAGATGGCCCTTTCATGCAACCAAAATTCCCGAGCTGTCGCGAATCAGTTCGCAATAAGTCACCTGCATTGCGCACATCTTGTTCGTAGCTTATACGTTTTTTTACATCTTGATTTAATCTGTAAGTAGTAATAAATGTAGAGCTGGCAGCCAAAAGAACAATAATACTTATGGCTGTGGCAACAAGTAATTCTATCAAGGTGAAGCCTTGCTGCTTGCGATCTATTGAAGTAAATAAGGAATTAGATTCATCATTAAAGTTATTTTCAGTCTGAATTTTATTTATGTTGCTTTTCATTCTTGACCTGCCTGCAATTTATAAGTATAGCTTTGGTCGGGATTGGATACTTTATCGCCCCATTGCACAGTAATCAAACCATCATTCGATATTGTGCAGCTTACAACCTCATCATTAATAAGATTCAGATTTAGATTGGCTGCGCAATTATTGGACTGAAAATGCGAATAATTTTTGAAATTTATTAAGATTATTGAGCTATTATTTTTTGATTCTTTTAAAGATATCTTAGCTTTAGCTCTCATTTCTTCAACATAATTTTGCACTGCTCTAGTTACTTCGCTTTGGTTAGCCGAATTAATAGATACATTTACGGAATTAACTTGAGCAAGCATAAGCGCCAATATGCCAAACGACATTATAAAAATAGCCACCACTGCTTCAATTAGGGTTGAACCTTTTTGAGAAAGTTTTTTTAAAGTTTTTTTAGATCTTAGAAAACTGTTTGAATATTTATTCATGATTTATCTATGCTTTGCTCTATATTAAACAGTCATATCTGCAGTACATAAGGATAGATTACTTGATTTTTTATCACAGAAATAAGTATTTCCACTAGGCAAAATAATGACTCGACGCTTATCATCAGTTTTTAGTTCTCTGTCGGTTAATTCGATAATAATATATGTATCACCAACACTCCAATCACTCTTATTTTCGCCAGATCCAATGCCAAATTGACCATTGGGCATAAAACCTAAGTAATTAGATTCAAGTTTTTTATTAATACATGTTCTTGAAGAGTTTGCAGATTGATTTTTACAGCTCTTACCTATGGCCACAATCTTTGTTTTCATTTTAGATTTTATCTCGGCAACTTCGGCATTTTTACTAATATTTTGATTAAGCGCTACTACCCTAATGCTACTATCCTTAGTTGCATCATAACTTCCATCTAAATCAATATCATTAAATGCTAAGAAACCTTGCCATCCTAATCCGTCATCATAATCTTTAAATGCTCCGCAGTCATTCGCCGTCGCGACATTGTTACGAATTTTTGTTGGACAGATTAAAACCGGTTTATTAGTGCGGACAGCTTCACTACGTGCATACTGGAAAAGTGCTACTAGCTGGTCAGTTCGATTATTTAACCGTTGGGTTGCTACTAAACGATTCATAGCTGGTAAAGCAATAACCGCCAAAATCGCAGTTATCGCAATAACAACTATAAGCTCAAGAAGCGTAAATCCTTTGTTATATAATTTTAATTTAATCATAGATTTAACACTATATAAAGTTCTAATAAATAAACTAGGCAGATTTAAGTAATATTCTACATCATTTTAGCCGTATTGAGTAAAATTAATTTAATTGTTTGTAAATTAATTATCATAATAATGATCAGGAATAATAGCATTGTCAAATTTTGTATATTGCCCTTGAAAAGTAAGATGAACTTTACCTGTTGGTCCATTACGGTGTTTTCCAATAATGCATTCGGCTAGGCCTTTGAACTGACTATCAGGGTGGTAATATTCATCTCGATACATAAACATAATCAGATCAGCATCTTGTTCAATTGCTCCAGATTCACGCAAATCTGACATCATTGGTCGTTTATCCGTACGTTGTTCAACGGTACGAGATAATTGTGATAAGGCAATTATAGGTACTTGTAACTCTTTAGCCAATGATTTTAGGGATCGGGAAATTTCGCCTAACTCAGAAGCCCTGTTATCCGAACGCCCAGATCCAGACATTAGTTGTAAATAATCAAGAACAATTAGCCCTAATTTGCCACCCTGCTGCCTGGCTAAACGTCTTGCTCTTGCCCTCACCTCTAAAGCAGTCAAACCTGGTGTTTCGTCAATAAACATAGGTGCATCAGTTAATTTTACCACTGCATCATTTAACTTGCCCCAATGTTCATCTTGTAACTGACCAGTTTTAAGAACACTTTGATCTACACGACCAACTGATCCTAACATACGCAAAACTAATTGTGCCCCTCCCATTTCCATGGAAAAAACTGCAACGGGTAATTTTTCTGCAATGGCTACATGTTCGGCAATATTAAGTGAAAATGCTGTTTTACCCATTGATGGGCGACCGGCAACGATAATTAAATCACCAGCCTGCAATCCTGAGGTCATTTTATCTAAATCAATAAATCCTGTAGAAACTCCTGTAACATCGTTTTTGTTATCACGAGAATATAAGTAGTCTATTCGTGTAACCACTTCTTTAAGCAAAACAGGCATGGTTAAAAAACCTTGCTTAGATCGTGCTGTGGATTCGGCAATCTGAAAAACGCTGTTTTCAGCTTCATCCAGCATTTGAGCAGCATCTTTGCCCTGAGGAGTATAGGCATTTCGTGCGATTTGAGTACCTACTTGAGCAAGCTGGCGCATGATTGAGCGTTCACGGACAATTTCACCATAGCGTCGAATATTAGCCGCTGAAGGTGTATTTTGCGCCAGAGTAATTAGATATTCTAATCCATTAGCATTATCAAGTTCATCCCGACGTTGTAGTTCTTCTTGTACAGTAATGACATCTGCTGGCCGAGATAATTCAACTAAGGATTTTATGGCACGGAAAATGAGGCGATGTTCATGTCGGTAAAAATCTTCATCATTTATCAAATCTGCAATGCGATCCCAAGCACTGTTTTCCAACATCAGCCCACCTAATACAGATTGTTCGGCTTCCATTGAATGTGGTGGTACTGAAAGCTGTTCAATGCTTTCAGAGTTTAATGTTATGTCATCCATTTTTATTTACTGATTCCTTTTAATGCTATTTTACCATTAAGCAATTGTTAATTTGCTTGTGCAGTCGTCACTGTATTACAATATTAACAAACTTTATTATGGTTTTAATTTTGTTAATTAATTTGTTCAATTTTCGACCTCCTTAATTGATAAGATTTATACTAAATTATAACGAACCACTCACTCATAAGGAATTATCAACATGGAACATAAATTACCGGTCTTACCCTATACGATAGATGCTTTAAATCCATATATTTCCACTGAAACCATGGAATATCATTATGGAAAACATCATCAGACATATATAACCAATATGAATAATCAAATTAAGGGAACTGAATATGAGAATATGTCTCTGGAAGATATTGTAAAAAATTCTTCAGGTGGATTGTTTAATAATGCTGCTCAAACCTGGAATCATACATTTTATTGGTTTGGATTTTCGCCCAATGGTGTTTCTTTAGATGAATCCAGCGATTTGGCAATTGCTATAAAAGAAAAATGGGGCAGTTTTGAATTGTTTCAGGAAGTTTTCAATCAAGTCGCTACTGGCACGTTTGGTTCAGGCTGGGCATGGCTGGTAAAAACACCCAAAGGCGATTTAGATCTCGTATCTACCAGTAACGCTGCTACACCGTTAACCAGTGAGAATGTTCCTCTTCTTACTTGTGATGTATGGGAGCATGCTTATTATATTGATTATCGAAACAGCCGGGCAAATTATCTGAAGAATTTCTGGGAAATAGTTAACTGGGCTGAAGTCGAAAAAAGATTTATTACAAAATAATCCTGATATCACAAATAAAAAAAGCTGCTTTCTAAAGCAGCTTTTTTAACTCAAAATTGATTGCTTTCCATCTATCAAAGTCAGAAACATCTTTTTTAATTTTTGTTATTGGGTAAATACCAATAGTTTTCTGAATTGTGTTGTTTAATATATCGTTTGAATTCATCAGAATCATATGCGTCAACAATTGCTTTTGCCCAAGGTTTGGAAGCATTCTGAGCCTTAACGGCGACAATCAGCTCATATTCTGGAATAATATCTTCATTCATTAAAGCTTGTTTGGAATCAAGTTTAGCTGCATAGGCACGACTACCCGGTATGACAGAATAATCAAAATCATTCAGGGTGCGAGGGATATTTGCAGAATCCATCTCTACGATATCAAGTTGATGAGGATTTGTTTGAATATCATTTTTGGACACGATACTGGTGTTATTAATGGGTTTCATGGTTATCCAGCCGGCTTTGCTAACAATCGATATGCTCTAGCAGCATTTGAAGGATCATTAGGAACTGCGATTTTGCTACCCGTAGTTAATCCCTGTAAATTAGGATGTTTTGATGAATAGATTGCTGTAGGTACTGTGGGGATATGTGTGAGTGAAAATAGATCAGCCTTTTTATTTTGATTAAAATCTTTCATATAAGCTGTGTGCTGATCTACATTTATGTCAATGTTACCCTGCTGTAAAGCGATATCAGCTTGCATCAAATCTGAAAAATCAATTTGTTTTATATGATAACCCTGCTTTTCCAGAATGGGTTTGACTGCATCCAAAAACAGCTAGCTGTATGGCCCAGGGGAGGTACCGATTGTGATTTGATTATCAGCAGACTCTTTAGGTTGGCAACCAACAATTAAAAAACAAGTGCATATTAAGCTTAAAAATTTTTTTATTAATTTCATTAAGTTACTCCTATATATTAAGTTTGATAGATATTTTTGCTTATGTAATTAAGAAATTAATCTATTAATTGATATTAACTCGTGTATATCTGTAGAAATTTTTTCCACAATATTTGCTAAAATTTAATAGCTAGTGTAACCATTTATTATTAAGGTAGTTAGACTTTTTAAGTCTATAATCAGAATCAAAAGCTATAAAAAAACAGCTTCTGGTGAAGCTGTTTTGGGATTTAATTCTTTTTCGTTTTAGCTGAGAGCCAGTTACCCAAACTTTGGATAAATTGAACGATAAGCACCAGAACAATGACAGTAATGATCATGATGACGTAATCAAAACGCCGGTAGCCATAATCTACTGCCAGATCGCCTATCCCACCGCCACCAACAGTACCAGACATTGCGGTAGCATCAATTAAACCAATCATTGCTGTAGTGAGGGCTAGTATGATAGAGGGCATGGCCTCCGGTAAAATAAAATAACGAATAATTTGATAATTTGTTGCACCCATTGCCTGAGCGGCCTCAATAATACCAGCAGGTACACTTAATAAGGAATTTTCTATTAATCTGGCGATATAGGGAGAAACAAAGATGATTAAAGGTATAAACATGGCCTTGGTACCGATTGAGGTATGTACGATATTTCTAGCAAGCGGTAACACACATATTAATAAGATGATGAATGGTAGTGACCGAATAATATTAATCAGTACATTCAGCATTTTATGTAATATTGGTTTTGGCCAAATACCACCGTTTCTAGTCAATAATAATAGCACCCCCATAAACACGCCTAACAACGTGCCGAGAATAAAGGACACGCTTACCATGTTAAAAGTTTGCAATAATGCTAAACCAAATTGTTGTTTAGTCAACGAGGTCTCAAACCACTGATTCATGCTACACCTCTTTCAATGTGCACGCCCTTATCTTTCAAGAAAGTAACGGCTGTTTCAATTTTGTCTTCTGTTCCGTTCATTTGGATAAACATACTACCAAGCACCACACCACTGATTTCACGCATATTACCAAATAAGATATTAATCTCAACCAATTGCTTCAGAATTAACTCATTCACTACGGGTTTTTTAGCCGAATCACCGACAAACTCAAGACGGAAGATGTTGTTTTGCTGAGGTAAGCTAGCTAATATAGCTTCTGGTATTTGTGGACTTAAAACGGTGCTGACAAATTTTTTGGTGGTTTCCTGTTTTGGTGTTGAAAAAATATCCAGAACAGAACCCTGTTCGATAATCTGCCCTTTTTCCATCACGGCAACTTTATTGCAGATTGATGCAATAACTTCCATTTCATGAGTTACCAGCAATATGGTGATTTTTCGTTCATCGTTAATCTGTTTTAATAATTTTAATATTGATAAGGTTGTTTGCGGATCTAAAGCTGATGTAGCTTCATCGCATAAAAGTATGGTTGGTTCGGTAATTAATGCTCGTGCTATACCCACACGCTGTTTTTGCCCCCCTGATAACTGACTCGGATAGCTATCTTTTTTAGCTGTAAGATCCACATAAGCTAACATTGCATCAACGCGTTGGTCTATTTCCGGACGAGATATACCTTGCAAAACTAACGGAATGGCAATGTTTTGGGCTACTGTTTTAGATTCAAGTAAATTAAAATGTTGAAAAATCATGCCAATATTCTTTTTATGCTGACGCTGAGCTGTGCCAGTCAAATTATTGACATTAACGCCATCTACCATCACCGTACCAGAAGTTGGTTTTTCTAATTGATTAACTAAGCGAATCAAACTACTTTTACCGGCCCCACTCCAACCGATCAGTCCATATATATCCCCTGTTTCAATTTTGAGATTAATATCATTTAAGGCGTTCACCTGTTGTTTGTTTTTGATATAGGTTTTGTTTATATTTTCAAATATGATCATAATAACTCTTACAATTTGCTATCCTGTTTGATTTAAGTAGTTCATGTTATGGTAACAATGTCCTGAAAGCTTTTAAAGTATCATAACTTGTCTATTCTAAATTTGCTTATAAAGTTTTTCTCATGACCATTGCTAAGCAAATGTGTGAGGAGATTGATAATTGATACTTTTATCAATTAATGTTTGCCAATGAGTTGCATGACATTGCATATCCTGCCAACACTGGCTGAAGGCATCACTGCTCAGCCACTGCCATTCTCGTTCTCTAGCAACTTTGATTTCATCATGCCACAGTGTAGAAGGTAATGCTGGATGACACATTATCACTGCACCTTCATAAGGAATCGCACCTAACCAATGTTTCCATTTTAAAGCCAATTCTTTAACGTTAGCATTAAAATCATAAACCCCGCCAAAAGCAAAGTTATGAGCAATATGGCTTTTTTGCAGCTTTTTTTTAAGTGCTCTGCCACCTAAATTGTATATTAATAGTGCTTTAAAATTCTTCTGCAGCGGTTTGGTACAGCGGATAGCAACTGTATTATCATAACGCTGTTGTAAGTTACGAATTAATATATCCCGTATCACTGGGAGCTGATGTACATGTTGATGACCGTCAACAAAATCTGGTTTTTGGCCAATAGTATCTTCAAATTGATTTAACTGTTGATTAATAATATTTTGGATTTTAGTACGAGGCCATAAATGTAAATAAGAACTAAGCAAGATGTGTTTTAAACTACCAATACAATTAAAACCTGTTAAATCTAAATGTAAACCAATATCAATGTTTAGATTATGTAGTTCTCTGACTGCATCGGCACTAATACTACCGTGACTCATATAACTGGATGCCTGAATTCGCTGCATTTGAGCTAGTCTGATAACCGCTTCATTGACAGGTTCTGACAAACCTAAATCATCAACATTAATGATCACGGGTTTCATTTTTGTCCTTTGATGCGAAAGCCCAAAATTTTGCCAGAGTAAATGTTAGTATGGTTACAACTATCGTCACTACTAACCATACAACCCCATAAAAATCAACTCCAAACAATTTCAAGCCTAAGAGAAATAATAGCTGATTAAGTATAAACCCCAATATTGAAGTAAATAACCAACGCCATAAGGTAGCCAGCAAATTTTGATCAATTTGACGAAAAGTAAATCGAAAATGTCCAAAAAAACTGATCAAGAAAGCAAATACAAATGCGATGGGATTGGCTAGCTGTGGCGCTAAATTAATGTAATGCACCAACGCTACCAAACAGATAAAATGAGTTGCAGCCGCAGCAGAGCCGGTGATACAAAACCAAAGCCCTTGAATCGGAAATATTTTCATTTCTGCTTACTGCTGTCCCATTGTTTGTTGATTAAGTAGAGGGGGCGATGTTTAACTTCTTCATAAATACGACCAATGTATTCGCCGATCAAGCCTAAGCAGACTAGTTGTAATCCAGTTGAAAACATAATCCCTGCTGCCAGTGTTGGCCAGCCGGCCAAATCTTTACCAAAACATAATGTATCAATAACGATATACAAACCATAAATCATTGCAATAATGGAAATAATTAGCCCTGCTCTAGAGATCCAGCGCAAAGGTCGCTGCGAAAAAGAAGTTATACCTATTAAGGCTAATTCAAATAAACTAAAAAAGTTGAATTTACTTTTACCAGCTTGTCTTGGTTCAGCCTGAAACGGAATAAATATGGTAGGAAACCCAACCCAGGCATAAAGTCCTTTCATAAACCGTTGGCGTTCCGGTAGTTGTAGTATTGCTTCTACTACTTTTTTGGTCATTAATCTAAAATCGCCAGCATTGGGGGTTAATTGATACCGATGGGTATCTTGCATAAAACAATAAAAACATTTTTTGAAGATACGAGCAATTATGGATTCATTCTGACGTGAGTTTTGTACTGCAGCAACTACTTCTACGTCGTTATTTTTGATAAGGTCTAACATTTGCGATAGAACGGAAATAGGATGCTGCCCATCCGCATCCATCATTGAAACTAATGCTCCTTTCGATTCTTTTAAGCCTGCTGTTAAAGCTGCTTCTTTACCAAAATTTCGTGAAAACTGAATTAAACGCAGTACTGTATTATCAGGTAAATTAGTGAGATTTGAATTAAATACCTTCACCAAATCATCCTGACTACCGTCATCAATCATTAAGATTTCACAATTCATTTCCAGTTGTGCTGTAAATGCTAGTAATTGTGGTAAAAAGCGATTGACCGCAATTGCATCATTATAAATTGGCAAAATGATACTCAATCCTAAAGTTTGGCTTTCCATCAACACAATCTCATGTGCAAAATATATATAGAATATTATAACTGCTAATTACTAATAGTTTGGACAAAATACTATTTAAGCATAGTTATTCCAAATGTATTTATCCATTACTAATATGCTCTCAAGTAGTTTAATTAAAAATGGCTGTTTTAGAGTTTCCATTTTAGAAATCATTTCTTACAGAAGTACTTCTCTGAATTTATCAAATACTAAATTTAATAATTTATTTTATCAAACATTTGTTTGGAATATAGGCCTGCCATACGAATTTTAATGGTTTATGGTTAGGCATTTTATCCCAAGGTATCGTCCATATGCCTTGTTTGACTGTCAAGTTCTTATCGTCTTGTAATGGCATGACCCAGGGGATAGTCGGCTGTTCATGTTCTAACCACACAGCCATTGTTCCAAAATGATGGAGACGTTGCGTATTCATCCATGGTGAGTATTCTGCCCTACCTGATACCATAACTGAAGGAGCATATTTTGAGTAGGACGCGATTAATAAAATGGGCCAGTCCGAACCTGTTATGCTATCCATACGACAACTGGAAAGTTGTTGCCATTGTTGATCGGCTTGTTTTGATAATGCAGCTTGAGGCCAATCCATACGAGAAGGTTTGTGGCGTATACGAGCACCAAAAATAATATAAACCATCATCAATATGGTCACTATTGCAGCCCATATGGCTATCCCTTTTAGCAATGATAGACATTTGTTCTGATTCCAGAGCTGTTCGGGAATCATGGCTACAATAATTAAACCGGAAAGCCCCCACATTGGCATGCCCCACATATCTCGTAATCCTACTGAAAAAAGTAGCCCAACCATTACCAGCATAAAAGTAGGGAAAAAACCCATCCACAATAAATACAGCCAATCAGTATGTAAAATAATTTGGTCGGTTGGTTTTGATTTTAAACGAGTGCGCGTACACAATAAAATGATAAATATAGGCAAATGATTGATTATTTGTGTGGCCAAATAACCTATTGCGGCAAAGTGACCATTACGATGAGCATCTTCTGCTGAACGAGCAGAAGCATAAGTTAGTGAAATCCAGTTATGTTCAATTAACCAGTATAAATTAGGAGAAAAAACAGTAAAAGCGATTATTAAGGCTATCCAAGGTTTGGGCGTTAACCATAAGCGACGATGCGCGGAAAGTAATGAATAAAATAACATACTGATGAGCAATACTGCCACAGTATACTTAATCAACAGACCTGCTCCAGCCAATAAGCCCAATAGCAACCATTCACACCAGCGATTATTTTTAATGGCCAGATAGAAAACATATACCAACCCCAACCACACTGGCATTTGTGCAATATTATGATTAAATTCTAGTGATGGCCATGTGTAGTAAAAAATAGCCAGCAAAAACATGGCACCAATAAAAGCTCTTCCCCGACTCATCATTTGACGTCCGAAAAGATAAGCCAGCCATATGCTCAAAGCTATAACGCTCTGACTGAGAATGTATGGGCCAATATGACCAAACAGATAGTAAAAAGAATAGAGAATCCAACTTGATAAAGGTGGATGTTTATAATAACCCCACTGCCACTCTCTTCCCCAATAGATTCCTTCTGGCACATCTAATGGATAACTAGAGGAAAATATAAAAGGGGCGATTACCCAAATAATAAAATATAAAAGCAACCATATGGGCGGTTTAACAGAAAATGATTTGGTTGTCATAGATAGAAATAATTTT
>CAMLPN010000062.1 GCA_946481965.1 uncultured Neisseriaceae bacterium
ACCGATAGACGTTGTGAATTTTCAACGAAAGAGGGATTGATAAAATATCTTGATAAAGAGAAAAGTAGATAATTATTTATCTATTAATAGTACTATAGGTTTTCAACTCCATCATTACACTCAATGATATAATAAACAGTCATTTTAGCTAAAAGGTTGTACCATGATGGAGCAGTCATTGCCATGGGTTTGTATTCCGGGATTTATGCTTGATGAAACATTATGGAATGATTTGGTTAGCTATTTGCCTAAGCAACAACCTATTTGTCATGGCTCATTAACTGATGGTGACACCATATCAACTATTGCCGATAGTATTGTCAGACATGCACCAGAACGATTTGTCTTGCTTGGCTTTTCTTTAGGTGGCTATGTGGCGCGTTCAATAGCTGCACGCTATCCACAGCGAGTAGCAGGCTTGGTGTTAATTGCTACTTCATTACGTGACGATACGCCGGCGCAACGTAAGGCAAAAATAGACACTCTGGATATACAGCGTCATTTGCGTTTTCGCGGTATAGGACGTATTGCTATAGTGAAAACCTTGCGACCGGATAATAATAACAATGAAACACTGATTAATCGAATTAGAGCTATGAGTGAGCGTTTGGGATTTGGAGAATTGGAAAAACAATCTATCCTTGATCGTTCTACGCCAGTTGGGCAGGAAATAAGCTGTCCAACTCTAATTGTTGCTGGGGAACAGGATCAAATGCGTTCAATGGAAGAATTTCAGGAGCTACAGCATTTTATTCCGCAAGCGCAATCAATTGTTATAGCTAATAGTGGTCATATGATTCCTTTAGAGCAGCCAGAAAAACTGGCTCAGACGATTCAGAAATGGTTGCAGAAAAATTTATTGAGTGATACGTATGATTGCTGATTTAAAAGTTGAATTTTTTGGATTGGTGGGTTAATCAAATCTGTTTGTTGATCTAGTATAAATCTGCGCTTATTTTGTTATATCAAATTACTAATTTGCTTCATTTTGAAAGTTGGTTTTAGTTTCAATTAACATTTATTTATTCATTTTATTTTTAATCATTAAATTTAAGGTTAATGTGTAAAGAATTTATGAAAATCAATTTAGATTAAAATAATATTCTAATAGAATATTTATCAACTATGATGAGTTTAAGTTTTGAATAAGCTAAAAAGAATGGTAAATTCTAAAAAAGCTTATTCATTTGCGCTTAAGGGGAGGGGTGGTTTGATAATGGTAGTGTATGCTTACATGAAGCATAATTTATTCATATTTGTTTGCAAAGATTATTAAATTAGGAATATTAGGTTGATTCTTTAATACATACTGTTTTAAATTCATCCAGATTTGTGATTACCTCCTAAACAATACTTTTACTCTTTGCTGTACTCTGCTGTAGCCATTTTTCAGCACTATCCACATCATTGAAATATTTAGGATGATACAAAGTAAGAAGATTGGCCACATGAGTACCTAAGCGAATCCAGATGTCTGAAACTACGACCGCGGTGCGTCCAAAATGGCGTGCGTGTTTTCTGAGAAATCTAAGATGCTCAAAAGCCATATCCACAGTAAAATCTTTCAAGGCACTTAAATCGAGTAGCAAATCGGGTAGATGTTGTAGATCATTGGTTTGCAATAGTGCCTCTTCCAGTTTCTGAAAATCCTGAAGTGTAAATTCGTCATGTAATATTACTTTCAAACCATAGTTTTGGGTGTGTATAGTAATCATAACTTGCTCTCCAACAAATAAGCATTCATGCTAACAATAATTAAATGCCAAAATAAGATCTTAATGGATAGTCCTATTCAGAATATAGTACCTTAACTTTCCGAAAATAAATAGTAAACCAGAATAATATTGTCGTAGAGTTACAACTTTAATATACCCTAGAATAAGAAATGATAAATAGTTTAATTAGGTTGATAATAACCAATTACTCGTATAGACGAAAAACAGCATTATTTTCATAATGCTGTTGCTATTTTTTGTTTAATAATTCAGATTATCTCGTTAAGGTGCTTGCTGGCTCGGTAGATTCTGTTGATATCGGCAAGGTGGATGGCGGAGTGAAACGATAAAAAATTTCACCGTTCTGAATGTATCCGAGCTTAGAACGAGCCATTTCGTTAATCGCATCTTTTCCTTCAGCCAGATCTTTAACCTCAGCTGTCAAAGCCCGATTTCTTTGCACTAAAACTTCATTACTGGCATTTTGCTTAACGACTTCGTTTTCCAGTCTGATCATGTCGTTCCAACTACCATGCCCAAACCATAAATCGTATTGTAAACTAACCAATGCTAATAAAAGTACCAACATTACCAACTTCATTGCCTTTACCTTATTATCGCAATGTTGTTAACTGAGCTGGTAAAACGCTTTATTGCCGGGATAGTAAGCAGCTGTACCTAGTTCTTCCTCAATGCGCAATAATTGATTGTATTTAGCCATACGATCTGATCTGGATAGTGAGCCGGTTTTGATCTGCATGCAATTTGTTGCCACTGCCAGATCGGCAATAGTACTGTCTTCTGTTTCACCGGAACGATGGCTCATGACGCTGGTGTAACGATAGCGTTTAGCCAAATCAACAGCTTTCAATGTCTCGGACAAAGTACCAATCTGATTTACTTTTACCAGTAGAGAATTAGCCAGTCCCTGTGCAATGCCTTCGCTCAATATGGTAGGGTTGGTTACAAAGAGATCATCACCAACTAGCTGAATTTTTTGGCCGAGGCGTTTGGTGAGAATTTTCCAGCCTTCCCAGTCATGTTCACTCATACCATCTTCTATTGAGACAATTGGGTATTTGTTAACCAAATCGGCCAGATAGTCTACAAATTCTTCACTGTTTAAATTTAAACCTTCAGCAGTAAGGTGGTAGTGACCATCTTTGTAGAATTCACTTGATGCACAGTCTAGTGCCAATACCACGTCTTTTCCGGCTACATAGCCAGCAGCTTCTACTGCTTGCAAAATTAATTTTATTGCTTCTTCATGACTGGCCAGATTTGGTGCAAAACCGCCTTCATCACCTACAGTAGTCGAAAGACCCTGATCGTGACACAGTTTTTTCAGGTGATGAAATACCTCAGCTCCACAACGTAAAGCCTGACGGAAAGTCTCAGCGCCTACAGGCATAATCATGAATTCTTGAATGTCCAGACTATTATTAGCATGAGCGCCACCATTGATTACGTTCATCATTGGTACTGGCATCGCCATTGGTCCTGCGCCACCAATATAACGATATAGTGGTAAACCGGCATCCTCTGCTGCAGCACGTGCCACTGCCAATGAAACAGCTAATGTAGCATTAGCTCCCAGCCGGCCTTTATTTTCTGTACCATCCAGATCGATCATGATCTGATCTATATAACTTTGTTCGCTGGCATCAATGCCGATTAATGCCTGAGCTATTTCGTTATTGACGTTTTCAACTGCCTGTAAAACGCCTTTACCCAGATAACGATCCTTATCTTTATCACGTAGTTCCAATGCTTCTTTTTCACCAGTAGATGCACCAGAAGGAACTGCTGCTCGCCCCATGACGCCAGACTCTAGTAATACATCGCATTCAACTGTAGGATTGCCACGTGAATCCAGAATTTCACGCGCAAAAATATCAATAATTGCACTCATGCAGATCTCCACGATTTTGTATCAGATATTGTTCAGGTACAGCTGAAAAACAATGTATTGGCTGATAACAATTGATTGAGTAGGTAGGTTGGCTATTATACCTGTATCAATAAAACTGTGTATGTTATTAGCGTAATTTACATAAGTATAACCAGAAAATTATATAAATATGTTATCGGAAAGTAATCTATTGCTAATCCTTTAGTAAATTAAAAGCCAAATATCGCATATTTGCCTAATTTTTAACTAAAGATTTTGTCAGTTTAGTCAGCAGATAAAATTTTATTCATATTCAGGTTGAAATAAATTTTTTGAGGCGAATATGATTTTTCATTCGGTTTAATAGGTTAGCGTTTTATTGGTATAGAAAATGCTATTAAGAGCAAATTTATATTTGACAGATGGTAACTATTTGGGTATAGTGCGCTCTTCTTGATGGAGAGTTGGCCGAGTGGTCGAAGGCGCTCCCCTGCTAAGGGAGTATATGGGCAAAACCTGTATCAAGGGTTCGAATCCCTTACTCTCCGCCAAATTATTTGGTAAGTAGTTATAATTACTACTACACTATTAAGGCGGTAAATAAATAGGTGCTAGTATAGGTACCGCTTTAAAAATTCGAATTTTAGTAAGACAAATAAAGCCAGCAATAATTATTATTGTTGGCTTTTTGTTTTTTTACCGAACATGTTGTTATTTCTTTAATTTTTCTGATAAAAATACCTATCTTTGTGTCTATTTATGTTATGATGGATAATAATTCTCATTATCATTTAATTTAATTGTGTTTTTAATTTAATTTTATTTTTTCATTAATATAATTTAGTCACGGGTCTGTATGTATATGCGTAAACTGATTCACCATTCTTTTTCATTAGCCTTACTCTCTACTTTTGTCTCATCTTTATATGCAGCTGAAGCGAAACTGGATGATGTGGTGGTTACTGCATCAGGATTTAAACAAAAGGCAAAAAATGCGGCAGCATCAATTACGGTAATTAATGCTAAGGAACTGGAAACCAAAGAGTATCATGATGTGACTGATGCTCTGCAGGATGTGCCCGGTGTAGTCGTAACTGGCGGTGGCAGTTCGAAGGATATTAGTATTCGTGGGATGTCTGGTTCTTACACAATGTTGCTGATAGATGGTAAACGAGTAAATTCGCGGGGAGTACGTCCTAATTCAGATAATCCGGGTATTGAGCAGGGCTGGATCCCGCCTATATCAGCGATTCAACGAATTGAGGTGATTCGTGGTCCAGCCTCTGCGTTATACGGATCCGATGCTATGGGTGGAGTCATTAATATTATTACTAAGAAAACGGCTTCTGAGTGGACTGGTTCCATTAAGGTAGATGCAACTGTCCAGCAGCACAGTCACAGTGGTAATACTGTACAAAGTAACCTTTATGTATCTGGTCCGTTAATTAAAGAGCGGCTGGGTATCCGAGCTAATGCCGGCTATTCCCATCGTGATGAAGACAAATTCATTGGTGGATTTAAAGAACAACGCATGCGGGAAGGTAGTTTAGTGTTGTCGTGGACACCAGATGAAAATAATACTATTGATTTTGAGGTTAACCGTAGCTTGCAAAATCGTAATGGTAAAGTAGGCAAAACCATTGATACAGCACCACGCAGAGGGGTTAAACCAACAGATGATTACACTTTATATGATCGTAATCAGTATAGTATTACTCATCGAGGTTATTACGAAAATATCAGTACCCAGTCGTATGTGCAGCGTGAAGAAAACGACAATCCGTCGCGTGATATGCATGAAAAGAATACGATTGTTAATACTCAGACACAGTTTAGTTTTGAGAAACATAAATTAAGTGTTGGAGGCAGATGGCAGCGAGAAGAGCTGAATGATTCAGGCAATCAGCTGCTGATCAATGGGCGGCGTTTAGATCATCTGGAGCGAGATGCATGGGCTATCTTTGCTGAGGATGAATGGCGTATTGTGCCAGCATTTGCGGTCACTGGTTCATTACGTTTAGATCATGATGAGAATTATGGTTCTGAGTTTACGCCAAAATTATACGGGGTATGGACGCCTAATGAACAATGGACTATTAAAGGGGGCTATTCACGCGGTTATAAAGCACCTGCCTTACGTGCAGCATCTGACGGCTGGGGTCAGGTAACAGGTGGCGGTTATTATAATGGGATTATTATCGGTAATTCTAATCTGAAACCAGAAAAATCAGATAATATTGAATTAAGTTTTAACTGGGATAATAATCGTAATTTATCTGCTGGAATAACGACCTATTATACAAAGTTTAAAAATAAAATAACGGAAGTACGTACCTGTCAGGGTGATGCCGGTTCAAATGCCTGTTCATGGCGACAGGAGTATTTTGATTTTATTAGTCAGCGGGAAAATGTGGACAAGGCAGTATTGCAGGGGATAGAGGCAACATTTGGCTGGAAAATTACTCCCAAAATAGAATGGACGGCCAACTATACCTATACTCATAGTAAGCAAAAAAGTGGGCAGTTTAGTGGTAGACCGCTCAATGAAATGCCTAAGAATATGTTTAACACCACTGTGAATTGGCAGGCATCTGAAAAATTCTCTCCCTGGGCACGATGGAATTTTCGTAGCCAAACTTCAGATTATTTAGCTCGAACTTCAATGGCTATTGGTAAACCATCATATGGTTTTGTAGATACCGGACTGGTATTTAAACCGAAAAAAGATTTGCTGATCAGTGGTGGTATTTACAATATTTTCGATAAACGTGTTGATCAGAAAGATTATGGTCGTACGCTTGATGGCCGTCGTTATAATATTAGTGCGCAAATTAATTTCTAAGTTGATAGAGACTTGGTTATTCACTGTCATATAGTTTTTAACTTACGGCAATATATAAAGATAAATTCTGCCGGTTTATATTTTAAGCTGGCAGAATTTTATTCATCTATGCTTGAGTTAGCGGGTTTTGTAAAATGAATATTTAGTACCACCACTGTAATTAAATAATAACTTTAAAGAGGTAATATTAGTTTATTTAAAGGTATTGAGCTTTATTGTGGAATAATTGCAAATGTGTTTTTGCTGGTTATGGTGGCAATATCATGCCAGTGACAATTTCTTAAGCTGGCAATGATTTCTGCAATTTGACGTAAATTGTCAGGATGATTGATTTGATTAGCGGATGGTGACATATACGGAGCATCAGTTTCGATTACCATGTGTTGCAAAGGTAATTTTTCAGCAATGCGATGAATTTTTCTTGCTTGTGAGCGTAACAGCAAAGAGCCAACACCAATAAGAAAGCCATGTTTAACCCATGCCTGCGCTTCTTCTAAGCTGCCAGAAAAGGCATGGGCAATTCCTCCATTCGTAAAATGGCAACGTTTAATACTTTTTAAGCAGGCATTGGTAGCATGAACATGGTGAATAATAACAGGACGCTGCATTATTTTTGCCAGTTGTAACTGCTCTTCAAAATATTTAATTTGCAGGTTTTTTTCTTCAAGGCTGTGTGCCCGTGCAAAATCCAGCCCAATTTCTCCCATTATTATTTGTGGATGTTGAAGTAGTATTTTTTCGAGTTGTTGCAGTGTTGAATGGGTGATGTGGTTGATGAACCAAGGATGAAGACCAACAGCAGCATAAATTTGCGGATAATTTTTAGCTAGTTCAATGGTAGTTAGCCAGTCAGCAGAAGAGGTGGCTGGTACAAGAAAATGACCAATATCTTTATCACCAGCCTGTAGCAGAACTTGTGATAAGTTGTCGATAAGCGGGCGGTGATTAAGATGGCAATGGCTGTCAAATAACATAATAGTAAAACACGAGCTCTAAAGCTCGTGTATTGTCATATTTCGCCGTTATCTTTTTCACTAACTGAGTTAGCCGGAGGTGTTGTGGCTTCCCCATTTGTCGGTGCCGGTTTGGCTGTCTGCATTGAAGGGTGTTGTTGAGCAATAGCTTGTTCTTCAGCTGATACTTCGCCTTTGAATCTGTTATTCAGATCAAAACGTTTTCCGCCACGGGCTAAAGATTTAATGTAACGCGGACGGCGACAGTGATTAGCCAGTACTCTGGCAATAAGGGCTGAATCATATTGAGGCAAGGCAGCAATCAGATCCTGATCAATACCAATAGCCAGAGGTTTAAAATATTTAAAAACATCATATTTACGATAGATGTGCTCAGCAATCATATCGGTTTGTTTTTTCTTGCTCATGGTTTGTACAGCAGACTTCAACGCTGCGCCCATAGCGGTTTCTTGACTCATAAGGTATATCCTTGTGGTTTAAGCCATCGCAACAAATAGCTATCAAGCTGATTATTTTGTTAATGATGAAAATTATCTGTTATTATCGCATAAGTTACTAACTGTTGAAAATGCTGCCTTAGTATTGATAAATTATTTTAAATTTGACCAATATTGAGCTGAGTTTTGGGCGCGATGACGTAAAGCATGATCCATTAGTACCAGAGCAAGCATAGCTTCGGCAATTGGTACGGCACGTAAGCCAACACAAGGATCATGGCGACCATGTGTAGCTAGCATAATAGCCTTTCCGTCTATATCAATTGACCGGCGTGGTAGCGAAATGCTACTAGTAGGTTTTATGGCCAGATTAAGGTGGATATCTTGTCCGCTACTAATACCCCCGAGAATCCCTCCGGCGTTATTGGACAAAAAGCCTTCTGGTGTCATTTCATCACCATGCTCACTGCCTTTCTGGCGAATGCTTGCGAAACCTGCACCAATTTCCACACCCTTGACGGCATTGATACTCATCATGGCGTGCGCTATGTCAGCATCCAAGCGATCGAATACAGGTTCTCCCAGTCCAACGGGTACGCCTGTGGCACAAACATGTAATTTGGCACCAATAGAATCCTGTTGTTTACGAATATTATCTAGGTATTGCTCTAGCTCTTCGATCTGGCTGCGATTAGCGACAAAAAAGGGATTTTCCGAAATATAAGAGTAGTCTTCAAAGACAATATTTTTTTCACCTATCTGAGAAATATAGGCAATAATTTCTGTTTGCAGATTTTGTTTAAGCCATTTTCTGGCTATGGCACCGGCAGCAACGCGTGCAGCGGTTTCGCGAGCGGAACTACGACCGCCACCGCGATAGTCTCGGATTCCATATTTATGCCAATAGGTATAATCTGCATGACCGGGACGAAAACTATTGGCTATATTGTTATAGTCTTTACTGCGCTGATCGGTATTGCGTATTAACAAAGCAATGGGTGTGCCTGTGGTTTTCCCTTCAAATGTCCCAGAAAGAATTTCAACCAGATCGTCTTCCCGACGTTGTGTAACGTGCCGACTGGTTCCCGGTTTACGCCGATTTAGATCCTGTTGGATATCATCTTCATGTAACGGCAGACCTGGGGGACAACCATCAATAATGCAGCCAAGAGCTGGCCCATGGCTTTCCCCAAAGGTGGTGACGGTGAAAATTTGTCCGAAGGTATTACCGGCCATAGGTTTTACTCTTACACTTTTAAATATCGAAATAATTTAGCTCTTGAGTTTAGCATGGTTTATACGGTTTAGGCATAATTTGTCTGGCGGTTAACCTGTTTTTGGCGCGGATGCTTTGATATGGTTATAAATTTACCTGGTATAAGCAAAATATTGATGTTATAAGCCTGATACGCAGAATTGATACCTAAGTAAATAATGTTTTTAACTAGCTGATGAGCGGTAATATTTCTACTTATTTTGTGGCTGCTTTTTGGAGCTAGGTGTTTTTGCCGGCTGATTGGGTGATTCTGTACCGGCAATAACTGGCGGTTCTGATGGTAAAGATTTGGTTTTAATCGGGAAATTAATGGAGGTTCCTAGGCCAAAATTGTGATTACCACCACCGATGCCAACAGATACATTGGAGGGCATACCAACACTGCATGCATTGAGCAAAAAGAAAGCTGTAAGGGAAAGAAGTATGAATTTCATAATTTTTTAGGACAGGATTTTTTTTATTATATAACTTTCTGATCATCTGGCGAATAAATTTATGCTGATATTGGTGCGATTTTGTTGTAATTACTACAGAGAGTGCTTATTTGTTGTCAGATATAAAGTTGTCTGAAAGTTGAATTTCTTACAGAGTTCAGATTGTCGATGATGATGTGTAGATTATAATTTGAATATATTTCTGTAGTTATTATCATCATAAGGTTATGTAATAATATAAATTTTACCAATGACTGTTATTAATGAGCTTTAAAGAAAATAGTTTAAAATATAGATAAATATTGATTAATGATGGGGCTCTACAGAGCCCATCATATTTTGTGTCAGTTATATTCAGTTTCATTTATTAAATAAGTTACCTTATGCGCTTCGGTCGGTAACGGTACTTCCCATTTAGAAAACATTTGTTTAATTCTTTTATTCGGCAAACTGGTATTCCGGCTTGAATTGCGCAGATATAATGTTTTTTCAGATTGTTCAAGGTAAACAATTTTAACCTCAGCATGATAGGCATAAAGTAAATTTAATGCTTTTTGGCGCATATCCTGAGATAGGTGAGTTGCATTCCAGATGAATGGCTGTTTATCTCTTAAATATTGCTTTACTTTGGCCAATACAGATTGAATTACTAATCCTTCATTTTGACCGTACTTTAATTTAAGCTGATTTCTGGCATCATCATAAGAAGCTACCGGTAAGGTAGGTTTATATTTGTTTATCCAGCTATTTTTACCTGATGCAGGCAAACCCGACATTAAAATAACTTTAGCTCCTTTCTGCGGGTACAAAGCATAATCAGGCCAAACATTGGCACCGCGAAAATATTGTATCCGGGTGTAATCGTTTATAAATTTCCTCGGCTGATATAAACATTTTTCTTCAAATGCTAATTGCTTAAAAAGCTCAACTTCATCAAGTATTCTGTTTTTATCAGCGCAAATACGACCCTGTATATCAGCTTTTGCCTGCATACACAACATCCAGACAGGCAGCTCCCAGGATAGGCAATGGATTAACCATTCTGGTGATTTATTTCTGATATTGTCACTTAATGCATAAAACGGTACTTGATGGACACGTATAATCCGACAGATTTTTTCTCTTAATTCAAACGGAACACCCAGCCGCCATAATAATATTCGGCTACTTATTTCGCCTTTTTTTGAATGTCTTGGTTGTGAAATTCGTCCGTTAATCTCATCGATTATTGTCGTTTCTGGCTTGGCAATGTCATGTAACAAAGCAGTCATGAATAATATAAACTGCTCTTCAGGATCGGATTTTGCAAACTCATCTTGCGCAATTAATGCTCTTAGTACCATTTGAGTGTGAATCCAGACATTACCTTCACCATGGTAAAATGGATCTTGAGGCGTGGTAATTAATTTATTCAGTTTAGGTATGCAGTTTAGCCACTGATCAAAATTATCTTTGTTAATACTATAGGCAATTTCCTGTTGTAATTGTGAATAACTCATAAATCACCTCCAGATAAAAATCTTTTATTCCAATTGATGGTTAGTTGTGGCATATAAAGCTCAACTTTTTCAGCTAATTGGTTGGGAATAAATGTTTGTTCTGAGTGGTGCTGACCAGAATCTAAGATGGATTGAACAAAATCCTGTCTGACCCATTTTAAACGACCGGTTGTCGTATTTTCCGATTCAATTTTTAAATATAATCCTTCCATAAAATCGGATTTATCGCACTGTTTCCATGCTTTTATTAAATCAAATTTTTCCTGAGCGACGATTTTCTCAAAACAAACCCGCCAATTTTTTGATTTGGCTAAAGAAAATTTAACAAGTGTCAGTAAATCACTTAATTTTTCCGGTGCTATACCAGAATACAAAACCGGAACAGACAGAACAGGGCCATTGATGAGTAATTGTTGGCGTTTGTGTGTCGATAAGAAATGATTATTATGTCTGTCCCAAATATCGAATTCACAAAAATAATGTGGTAATGCATCATAAAAAATTGCATGTTTTTTATGCAACCACTCGCCATACATAATATAGCGATCTTCTAAGCGTTCTAACAACCAGCTTTCATGTACTGTTGCCCAGTGTTTAAATAAATTAAATTGGCGCTCTCTACCGCCTCCTGTCAAATAATGACCACGTGATTGTAATAAAAGTTCACCACTTTCGGAAAAACTGATTGCACAGTTAGCACCATCAAGTTTTTCTTCTACTACAATATATTGTCCGGCTAATAGATGATAAGGTTGCTGACCATGTTCAATATCACCAGACTGTAAACGCGAACTTTCTAAGTGTGGTGTACGCGGGTATTTAATTAATTCTAAATTTTGAATATAAGTGTCCGTTGTCATTTTGTTTTCTCCGAAAAATTAGGGAAAACCGACAAGGCAAAGATCTATAAATTGAATTGAAAAGTAGAAGCTTTATAAAAAAGCGAAAAGATTATAAGATAGAATATACCGTGCCGGCATTAAGATAAAGAGTTAA
>CAMLPN010000063.1 GCA_946481965.1 uncultured Neisseriaceae bacterium
TAGTCATGTACGCTTTTATTTTTATTTCTTAATAGTATTATTTAATTTAGATTAAATATCAATTTTAAATTGTTTGTTAATTAAATTTTCTATTTTCAGTTAATAAGATTTGTTTAACTAATTTTCTTTGTTAATGAATACATTAAATAAAAATTATATTTTGCCATGGTAGTACCTACTACATAATCAATTAGTGAAGATAAGACTTCATAATTTTGAGCTAGATAGTGTTTGCATAAAAGATAATTTTTATCGAATAAATTAATTTATTCTTTTTATAAATAGTTTTGATTAAAGCGACTTTTTAGATTAAAAAAAGACAAAGCCAATTTAGGATTTGTCTTTTTACATTTAGAGTGTATTTGAGATTGTGATGATCAAGTCAATTGGTAGGTAAATTGGTGGCTATCTAATGTGAAACCGTGCTTTAGATATAAATGATGTTTATTGTTGTTGTCTGTTGTTACGCTGGAAACCGCATGAATACTAGTACAATGCACTTTATGAGCAATTATTTTCAGTTCGTTTAATATCATATGAATATGATTGTCAGCGATAAGTTGATGGTAACTGCCCAGGTCTTCAATATTCAAATGTTTTCCAGCTAGCAGGGGGTGTATGCGGAAGCCACAAATAGTAACGGCATTTTGTTTGCCTTCTTCAAATATACCTAATAGACGATAGTCTTCTGTTCGTTTGGCCTGTATCTGTTCTAGGTATTGTTTAATGCCACAAATATAAGTATGCAGGTGACGTAGTGCTGGAAATGCTACTGTGTCTTCTACTGGTGTAAGTTCTCGTAATGATATAATAATTTTTTTTATGTTGCGCTTACTGTTGCCTGATCGGTATCAATTGTTTGCTGTGTAGAATTTCTCTGGTTAATTGCATTTTTTAATGGAATTTGAGAATGCTCCTGCTCATCTAATAATGCTTGGCAATCTAGAATACGTAAGTCGTTATCACGGGCAAAATTCATTAAAAAGTTAAATGCAACAGGGCTGATCTGTTGTAGTTTTTTGTCAATTGCGACATAGCGAATATTATCAATTGAGATTGGGCGTACCCATTTATGATAAGAAAGACGATGTCCCTGATCAAATGAAGACAAAATACCACATAATCGCTCAGCCCAATCACTGGGGCGAAAGTGTCTATTATTTTTTTGCGTTATGCCTTGAATTAGTATTTCATAAAGATTGCACGTCTGCATAATTGCCTCTTGATAATGCTATTTTGTCAGAATCTATTTAAAATTATGTCAATATTATACTACATTATCATTCCAACTGCTTTGTCTCTTATTTTTCAGCGATACCTAGTTTGCTGATAGTTTGTATTTAATCAGTGTAAGTAAAAATCCTAGGTAAATGATCTAAATCGACATTGTGTCAGTATCAGAATTGGTTATGTAAAGATGCCTCTTTATTGAAATCAGTTCACTGTATTAAAGCAATGTAATATCTCCACAAATATTGATTTTTTAGTTTTTGCGTATATTCAAACTAAGATTAATAAATGTATCTCTAGAAGGTATGAATAGTATTTTGTTACTCCAAAATTTCTGATGAATGTTTGCAATAGTTAAAAAAAAATATAAGGTTTATCCATGCTTAAAGATGTGTAGTGATGCATTTTAGGCATGCAAGAAATTGTTTTCAATAATTTATTATAGATCACTTAACGATAAAGTAACTGGGGAGACATAGAATGAAGAAAATTACTGCGATGATTAAACCATTCAGATTAGATGCAGTACGAGAAGCGCTGGCTGAAGTGGGTGTGCAGGGTATGACGGTCAGTGAAGTGAAAGGTTTTGGGCGACAGAAAGGACATACTGAGATTTATCGAGGAGCAGAATATGAGGTGGATTTTTTACCCAAGATTAAGATTGAAGTTGTTTTGCCACATGAATTAGTTGAACGAGCGATAGAAGCCATTAAAAATACCGCTAAAACAGGTAAGGTTGGTGATGGCAAAATTTTTGTTATGAATGTTGAAGAAGTTATCCGCATTCGTACTGGCGAGTCAGGCATTGATGCTGTGTAGTGATCAATATAGTTTTTATAGGAAGAAAAAATGAAGAAATATATCTCTTATTGGGCTATGGTTATGATGATACCCGGGTCGGTTGTGGCTGCAGATTTGGATAGTTGGTGGCGACCACTTACACAAATTAATGATGGTAACACGGCCTGGGTGATGACTTCTGCTGTATTGGTATTATTTATGACCATTCCTGGGTTAGCATTATTTTATGGCGGAATGGTACGCAAAAAAAATGTTTTGGGTACCATGATGCACAGTTTTACTATTGCTGCATTGGTAAGCATTCTTTGGATGGTGATTGGTTATTCATTGGCTTTTACCCCAGGTAATGCATTTATTGGTGGCTTTGATCGCTTCTTCTTGTATGGTATGGGACTGGATCAAGTAAGGGAGATGACTACAGTTGTGCAAGGTGAGGGGACAGTTCCTGAATCGGTATTTATGTTTTTTCAAATGACGTTTGCCATTATATCCACAGCCATTGTGACCGGTGCTTTTGCTGAACGCCTGAAATTTTCAGCTTTATTGTTATTCTCTGGTCTTTGGGTAGTTCTTGTTTATGCACCTATCTGTCATTGGGTCTGGGGTGGTGGTTTCATGTCCCAATCTCAAACGCCAGTAATGGATTTTGCTGGTGGTACTGTGGTGCATATCAATGCAGGGATAGCAGGATTAGTGGCTTCACTGGTGATTGGTAAACGTGTTGGCTATGGTAAGGATGTAATGGCACCGCATAATATGGTGTTGACGTTAACTGGCGCAGCCATGTTATGGATAGGTTGGTTTGGATTCAATGCTGGTTCGGCTGGTGCTGCTGATGCTTCTGCAGGTATGGCCATGGCAGTGACGCAAATTGCAGCTGCCGCAGGCGCATTAGTTTGGATGCTGTGTGAAAAAGTTGCTGGTCATAAACCTTCAGCACTCGGTCTAGCATCAGGTGCTATTTCCGGTTTAGTAGGAATTACGCCAGCTGCTGGTTTCGTAGGACCTCAGGCTGCTCTGCTGATAGGGATATTAACAACGATTGGCACGTATTGTGCATCAGTATTTCTGAAGCGAAAATTTGGATATGACGACTCACTGGATGCATTCGGGATCCATGGTTTTGGTGGTATTGTCGGCTCTGTTCTGACTGGATTGCTATTCAGTAATATTATTTTTGGTGGTGAGGCAACCATTGGCAGCCAGTTATTGGCACAAATTAAGGATGTTGGTATTACTATTGTTTATAGCAGTGTAATAACTTATGTCATTCTTAAGATTGTAGCGATCATTTGTGGTGGCTTACGTATTGACCGTGACGCAGAACATGAAGGAATGGATATCAGTATTCATGGGGAGCATATTGAATAAAATGGGCTTATACTAAATATAATAAAGTCAATCCAGATGATCATTTCTGGATTGAGCTGTATATGATTAATTAATTCAGATCTAAGTATTTAGCTTATAAACGTATAAAGCAATTGCTGTGTTAACGGTACAGATATTTGTATAAAAGTAGCAAAGCAAATTCCACAGCTTTTGTGCGAATTTCATCGCGGCTGCCTGAAAAAATATGGTGTTTAGCCCAGATACGTTGTTTGGTCGCCAAACCAAACCATACTGATCCTACTGGATTTTCAGCACTGCCACCACTGGGACCGGCAATGCCAGACACGGCTAAGGCATAATCGGCCTTAGCGGCAATGAGTGCACCTAGCGCCATTTCTCGTACACACTCCTCACTGACCGCACCATAATGATTTAAAGTCGTGTCATTGACTTTCAGTAATTGCTTTTTGGCTTGATTACTATAGGTAACATAACCCATATTAAACCATTTTGAACTACCGGGTAATTTAGTCAGTTCTGCTGCTACTAAACCCCCTGTGCAGGACTCAGCACAGGTAACGGTATGACCTAAATTATTCAGTTTGCTTGTTATGTCAATTAGTGTTTGTGTCATGATGATGTTTTCTAAAATAAGTAATCAGACCATTGGTGGATGCATCATGCTGTAATGGTCCGGTAGTACCTAGTTCAGGTTGGATTTTTTTAGCCAGAACTTTGCCATATTCAACACCCCATTGATCAAAAGAGTTTATCCCCCAGATAATACCCTGTACAAATACTTTATGTTCATACATTGCCAGAAGCATACCCAGATTAAAAGGATTTATTTCATCTAGTAATAAAGTATTAGAAGGTTGATTGCCAGGGAATACCTTTTGTGGTGCCAGCATATCACGGCTTTTATTATCTAAATGCATTAATTCAGCATAAGCTTCTGCCAGTGTTTTTCCGTGCATCAATGCTTCGGTTTGGGCCAAAGCATTGGCTACCAGCATTTTATGTTGGGTACTGACATGATAAAAGCTATTAATAGGGACAATAAAATCAGATGATATTAACCGTGGACCCTGATGTAATAACTGGAAAAAAGCATGTTGACAATTAACACCTTCTTCGCCCCAGATAACCGGGCCAGTATCGAAGTCCAGATGTTCGCCGTATCGGCCAACTTGTTTTCCATTACTTTCCATATCTAATTGTTGCAAATGCGCGGCTAAGCGGCGTAATCCATGGTCATACGGAATAATGGCATGGCTGGTTGTGTTATAAAAAGTGTGGTACCACAAACCAATTAAGCTTAGTAAAACGGGTATGTTATGACGTAATGGTGCAGTAAAAAAATGTTCATCCATCGCTCGTCCGCCAGCGAGGAAATCTTGAAAATTCTTTTTGCCAATCGCACACATCACAGATAAACCAATGGTAGACCAGACAGAAAAACGTCCGCCTACCCAATCGAACATGGCAAAAATATTTTGAGCGTCGATACCGAAATCCTGTGCTTTACTGACGGCACTGGATATTGCAATAAAATGACGTGCGATATCTTTTTCAGTCATTCCTTGCTGTAAAAACCATCTACGGGCTGTTTGTGCGTTTAACAAAGTTTCAGGGGTGGTAAACGATTTACTGGCAATGATAAATAGACTGCGGGATGGTTTGATGGTGTTTAAGACCTCCATTAAATTGGCGCCATCGACATTTGCTACATAATGTACATTGAGATTTGACTGCTGAAATGGACGTAAAGCTAAAGTCACCATTTCCGGTCCCAGATGGGAACCACCAATGCCAATATTGACAATGTCGGTAATGGTTTCTCCTGTTACGCCCGTATACTCACCATTGCGAACAGATTCCGCAAATGTAAATGCGCGCTCTAGCTCCGCATGGATGTCCGGTACCACATTGTGATTGTCCACATAAACTGCTACCCCAGCAGGTAATCTAAGCGCAGTGTGCAAAACAGCTCGATTTTCACTAATATTGATTTTTTCACCGTGGCGCATTTTATCAGTCCAGCCACGTACATCAGCTATAGTGGCTAATTCAATCAATAAATTTAAAGTGTCTTCGGTAATACGATTTTTACTGTAATCAAGCATTAACCCATTCAGTTGCTCATGCATTTTTTCAAAGCGATCTGGATCCTGTTCAAACAATTCACGCATATGGAGGAATCGTGTGCTGCGTTGATGCTGATGTAGTTGTGCCCAGATGGCAGTTTGATTAATAGAGCAGGAAGGGTTCATTTTGACGAATGAGGACATTGGCAGACCAAAAAATAATATACGAAATCAGACTGGCATTTTTAAAAAATGTTCACGGTAGTACGCCATTTCCTCAATGCTTTCCTTAATATCATCCAGCGCCTGATGTGCCCCTTTTTTAGTTACCCCTTTTGCTATGGCGGGATTCCAGCGTTTCGCTAACTCTTTTAGAGTTGATACATCCAGATTACGATAGTGGAAATAGGCTTCTAATCGTGGCATATAGCGCACCATAAAACGACGATCTTGATGAATTGAATTGCCACACATTGGTGAGGATTTTTCTGGAATCCATGCGCTGATAAAATCCAGTAATTTTTCTTCCGCCTGTGCTTCAGTGAGGGTTGAGGATTTGACTTTAGCAACAAGTCCGGTACGATTATGTGTAGCAGTATTCCATGCATCCATATGATCAATAATATTATCAGGCTGATGGATGACAAACACTTCTGATTGCGCTAAAACATTTAGATCAGAGTCGGTGATAATCATGGCAACTTCAATAATGCGATCATGTTCAGGATTTAACCCGGTCATTTCCATATCCAGCCAAGCCAGATTTTGAGCGTTTTGCATGACAAACTTTAATTTTAACAATAATAAATTATTTTAACTTTTTTCTGTATTGCCTGATAGATTTAAATAGTGAAATTTTCTGATATAAAATATTTTATTTATACAAATGGCATATATTTAATTTTAGCTGCAATTAATAAATATCGGATTTGTAGGAGTTAATTTTATCCCTAACTGATTTAAAAATATGCATTTAAGGTGATGTACCCATAATCCAAAATATTATTAAAATGATTATCATCGCATTTATTCATCAATGTATGACCAATTTTTTAGTTTAAATTCATAGCCGATCGGCCAGAGTTGCTGATTTTTTAATCAATAACCGCTATACTTAAATACAGAAATTTATTTAAACTATTATTTAAGCTTATGTTGATGCAGCTTTCTTCTCATACCATTTATCTATTATTTATTGTTTTTTTTATTATTAATACTTGCGGGCAATTGTACTTGTCTATACGCCAAAGTCAGGCTGTATTGTCCCATCGCGATTCTGTACCAACAGCATTCGTTCACAGTATTTCTCTGCCTGAGCATCAAAAAGCTGCTGATTATACCTTGGCTAAACAACGCTTGGCGCGATATGAAATCTTGTTTCAAGCACTACTGCTGTTAGTTTTTACACTGGGTGGTGGACTTGATTTATTGGCGCGCATAAGTCAGTTATGGATCAATAATGCTATCGGGCGTGGAATCGTTTTAATTGGATTATTTGCGTTGGTAAATATGATTTTAAGCTGGCCTTTAGCTTGGTATCGCAGTTTCAGGTTGGAGGCTCGTTTTGGTTTCAATAAAATGACACTGACTACCTTTATTAGTGATCAGCTCAAAGGTTGTGTATTAGCGATGATTGTTGGTTTGCCACTGTTATATATTATTTTATTGATCATGCAGATATTGACTACTCATCCAACATTTGGTGGTGTATGGTGGTTGGCTGTGTGGATGGTATGGGTGAGTTTTTCACTTTTTATGATGTGGGCTTTTCCCAAATGGATTGCGCCACTATTTAATAAATTTGTCCCCTTATCTGATGCACAATTACGTACTCGTATCGAAAAATTATTACAACGTACCGGATTTCACAGTGATGGCATCTTTGTAATGGATGGTTCTAAACGTAGTGGACATGGTAATGCTTACTTTACGGGATTAGGAAAGCACAAACGGATTGTCTTTTTTGATACTTTATTAAACGACATGCAGCATGATGAAGTGGAAGCAGTATTGGCACATGAACTCGGTCACTTTGCCCATAAGCATGTGCTAAAGCAAATGATTGTAACCTTCATTTTGAGTTTATTCATTTTGGCTGTCTTAGGCTGGTTAATGCCACAGGCTGCATTCTATCTAGGTTTAGGCGTTCATGAAGCTAGCCATGCTATGGCTTTATTGTTATTTATGCTGATACTACCCGTTTTTACATTTCCCTTCGCACCACTAGGCAGCATAATGTCACGTAAAAATGAATTTGAAGCAGATCGTTTTGCTGCTAAATACGCTAATGCAAATGAATTAATTCATGCTCTTACCAAATTATATCGCACTAATGCTGCCAGTTTGGTCAGTGATATCTGGTATTCTCGCTTTTATGATTCTCATCCGGGAGCCAGAGAGCGAATTGCGGCATTACAAGCTACTTTAAAAGCGCAATAATATGGTGAACGTATCCAATAGCGATTTATTAACTGCCCAAATCACAGCCAGTTTTGGCCGTCGTTATATTGTTCGTACGCCAGACGGAAAAACTTATGAAGCGACAACCAGAAAAAAAAGAATTGATTTTGCCTGCGGGGATCAAGTACATATCAATCATATAAATCAACAGCAAGTTGTTATTGAAAATTATCTGCCACGCAGCAGCTTACTTTACCGGCAAGATTCCACTCGCAGTAAACTGATTGCTGCTAATGTCACTTTAATGTTAATTGTATTGGCAGCTGTACCAACACCTAGTGAAATGTTATTACAACGAGCCTTACTGGCGGCTGAAGCAGCACAAATCCAACCTTTAATCGTATTAAATAAAGCAGATTTGCCCGAAAATGACATATGGCTGCAAAAAATATCTTTTTATCAAGGTTTGGGTTACGAGCTGATCAACATCAGCGCACTAAGAGACGTAAAAAAACTACGCAATCGTTTACAGGACGAATGTGCCATATTATTAGGGCAGTCAGGCATGGGTAAATCAACCTTAACTAATGCTCTGTTAGGTAACGTTCAGGCGCGAGTGGGTGAGATTTCCACCGCTTTAGATTCAGGTCGGCATACCACCACCCACGCTCAACTTTATGATTTGGATAAAAATAGTCAATTAATTGATTCACCTGGTTTGCAGGCATTTGGTTTACATCATCTACGAATAGCTAATTTACTCAGTTATTTCCCTGATATGCGCTCCTATATTGGTAAATGTCGTTTTCATAATTGTAGTCATCGTCAGGAGCCAGGTTGTGCGCTGAAACAGGCTGTAAATGAGCATAAAATTGAACCTGAAAGATTACTATTTTTACAAAATATCACCAATGAATTAAGTTAATAAGTTAAGAGATTATGTGAAGTTCAAGATTTGAAACTTATGACGTAGATATCTAGAAATTTCTTTAAATTAAAGTGCAAATAATTGCTTTTCATCTTCTCTAAAGTAGATTGTATCTAAAAATCTAAGTCTTATCTGGATAAATATTTGATTTTGGCAGAATAAGCATGATATCATCGCAAACTTGCCGATTTTATGTCGGCAAGATTCTTTATTGTGCGAGGCCAATCAATCGTAATTGGTCCCTTTATAAAAGGAAATAACTATGACTTTAGGTCTGGTTGGGCGCAAAGTAGGCATGACGCGCGTGTTCGATGAGAACGGCGCATCAGTTCCGGTAACTGTACTGGATATGTCTGCCAATCGCGTCACTCAACTCAAATCCGAAGCTACTGACGGCTACACTGCCGTACAGGTAACTTTTGGTCAGAAAAAAGCCAATCGCGTAAGCAAGGCACAGGCAGGTCATTTTGCCAAGGCAGGTGTTGAAGCCGGCCGTGGCTTGGTTGAATTTGCTGTTTCTGAAGAAAAACTGGCTGAATTGTCTGCCGGTGCTGAAATCAATGTCGGCATTTTTGCAGCAGGTCAGTTAATTGATGTCACTGGTACCAGTAAAGGTAAAGGCTTTTCTGGCACCATCAAACGTCACAATTTTGGTTCTCAGCGTGCTTCTCACGGTAACTCACGCTCTCATCGTGTGCCTGGTTCAACCGGTATGGCACAGGATCCGGGTCGCGTATTCCGTGGCAAACGTATGGCCGGACAGTACGGTAACGTTAAGTCCACCATTCAGAATCTGGAAATCGTACGCGTAGACACCGAACGTCAGTTATTGCTGGTAAAAGGTGCGGTGCCCGGTGCGGTTAACAGCGACGTTGTCGTGCGTCCGAGCGTGAAGGTAGGTGCGTAATGGAACTGAAATTAATTGATGCTCAGGGTCAGGTTGCAGGTGCAGTTGCTGCGTCTGACGCATTGTTTGCACGTGAATACAATGAAGATCTGGTTCACCAGCTGGTTACAGCTTTTCTGGCCAATGCCCGTTCCGGTAACCGTTCACAGTTAACCCGTGCCGAAGTAAAACACTCCACTAAAAAACCATGGCGTCAGAAAGGAACCGGCCGTGCCCGTTCCGGTATGACATCTTCTCCGCTGTGGCGCAGTGGTGGTCGTGCGTTCCCGAATAAACCAGATGAAAACTTTACCCAGAAAGTAAATCGTAAGATGTACCGTGCGGGTATGGCAGCCATTCTGTCTCAGCTGGTACGCGATGAACGCCTGTTTGTTATTGATGAATTGTCTGCTGCTACTCCTAAAACCAAAGCATTTGCTGAACAGGTTAAAAATCTGGGTATGGAGCAGGTATTGTTCATTACCAAACAGCTGGATGAAAACGTTTACTTGTCTAGCCGCAACCTGCCTAATGTACTGGTTCTGGAAGCACAGCAAACTGATCCGTACAATCTGTTACGCTTTAAGAAAGTGGTGCTTACCAAAGCAGCAGTTGCACAACTTGAGGAGCAATGGGTATGAATCAACAACGTTTAATGCAAGTGCTCTTGGCTCCTGTTGTTTCTGAAAAAAGCAACATGCTGGCCGAAAAACGCAACCAGATGACGTTTAAAGTATTGCCAAATGCCACCAAGCAGGAAATCAAAGCTGCTGTGGAATTATTATTTAATGTAAAAGTGGATTCTGTAGCCACCACCATCATTAAAGGCAAAAGTAAACGTTTTGGCCGTACCATCGGTAAGCGCAGCGATGTGAAAAAAGCTTATGTTAGCCTGGCGGCTGGCCAAGAGCTGGATATCGAATCAGCTGCTGCTTCTGCAGATAAGGAATAAGCATTATGGCTATAGTTAAAATGAAGCCGACTTCTGCTGGCCGTCGCGGCATGGTACGCGTGGTAACAGAAGGTTTGCATAAAGGTGCACCTTATGCACCACTTTTAGAAAAACAATCTTCAACAGCTGGACGTAATCACGGTGGTCGTATTACCACCCGTCATAAAGGTGGTGGTCATAAACATCACTATCGCGTAATTGACTTTAAACGTAACGATAAAGATGGTATTGCTGCCAAAGTTGAACGCATTGAATATGATCCAAATCGTACTGCACACATTGCTTTATTATGCTTTACCGATGGTGAGCGTCGTTACATTATCGCTCCTCGCAATGTGCAAGTAGGTGCTGTGCTGGTATCTGGTTCAGAGGCTGCTATCAAAGCAGGTAATAATTTACCGATTCGTAATATTCCGGTAGGTACAACCTTGCATTGCATCGAAATGAAACCAGGAAAAGGGGCGCAAATTGCGCGTTCTGCTGGTGCTTCTGCCGTATTATTGGCTAAAGAAGGTGTGTATGCTCAATTGCGTTTACGTTCTGGTGAAGTACGAAAAATTCACGTAGATTGTCGTGCCACAATCGGTGAAGTAGGTAATGAAGAACAAAGCCTGCAAAAATTGGGTAAAGCCGGTGCTAAACGCTGGCGTG
>CAMLPN010000064.1 GCA_946481965.1 uncultured Neisseriaceae bacterium
ATATTTTTCAATCTTTCTATTTTAAATGAGACCTCCAACTTTGGATGTTCTATAAATATGAGAGATACAGTAAAATAAACTTGAATTATTAGCACTGCTAACGTGATGAACGGCTTATGAAAATGCCGAAAATTTAGTTTTTGATATGAGATACAAGCAGGCTCTTGCAGATAGTCAAAATCAAATCGATAAGGGCTACAATCAAGCTAGACAAGATATACAGCCTTCAATAAATAGTGCTTTTCAAGAGGGTTTTGAACAAGGTACATATAATTGCATACAAAGCTACAGGATAAAAAGAATTGAAATTTTATGAAAGAAATGCTAATTTGCAATTGGAAAACTTAATCTTATGGATATAATAAAAGTGCTTGAAGAGCAGTTAAAATTTAAAAAAAAGCTATTAAAAGCTTCAAAATATGATGCTTTTTTTATTCTTTTCACTCACTATACTTAAAACTAAATTTACTGTATTAACAGAATATTTTTTTTCTTACTTTATTTCATGATAACGATAAAGAACATTTATCGTTGACTGACTAAATTTAACTATGATTAATAATATTTCAGCCATGTATTAAATTGAGCAATACTACATCCGCTCATTTAATATAGTATTGCAAAATTACGCCCTACTTTCTCTTTCTCCGTAACCTTGATATTTGCCATAGCGCATATCTGCTATCTTTTTCTATAGTAACAGAGTACATATTATATCAAATAATTTAAATTTTGTCAAGAATTTATTGACATTTTCATTATTTTATGGTAATTGATATTTCAACATTTACATTAGATTTTCAGTTTATATTGAAAGAAAATTTGTCTCTTTTTTTGCATTTTGGGCAAATATTTTGCTAAAATTTTTACTTAATTTACATAATATTTAACTTTACTTTAATTTTCCATATTCTATTAGCTAAAAAAATGTCTTCTATCCTATCTCTTCAGTAGCTATAAACGAAATATTTTAATTCCAGACACGACTTGATTTTTATTTCTATCTAAGGAATCTTGATCAGTTATTATTTAGAATGCTTAGAAATCACTAACTCAAAAAAATTAGCTACTAGCCTTTTTCCATTTCAACAATCTCAATAACTGAATCTACAATTCTTGATATATTATCTATGCTCCTTCTAGAGCAGTATCTGAAACAATAGTCATTACAAATTTTAGAAAAGTATCCGTGCATTCCATAACTATATATGTTTATGCTATTCTTTTTAAATATTATCTGTTTTCACTAGGCAATTCATGCCTAATCTCATTATATGAATCAGCTGTATTCAATTTTTTTCTATTTACTCCACTCTTGTGGCCAGCAATAGCATTTATATGATCACCATTAAATTTATTCATTAAATAAGCCACATATCGTACCTGTACATTTCTGAATGTTGTACATTTGATGGACCATTTCATCTCGATTTTTCAGCAGCAATCTGCGTAAATTGAGCAATCTCTACAGCTCCAGCTTCATTAGCAGTAGTCGCATTTATAAATCTTGATTCTGCAGCAATTTGTACCTTGAGTAATATTGGATCAAGTCCATATTTAACATTATTGCTTTCAAATATGGAATCGTATTTAGTGATATTATTAGGCACTTGCCATGATATTGAAGCAATAGCAGTAATTGCTATAGTTAATCATAAAATCACAAAAAAATAATTTGTTCATTTCTTTTTGTATTTCGCATTAGTCATGCTCTTAATAAGATTTAATAAAAACTTTTAAAATGGATAATCTAACTTTATCTTCTACTGTGAGTTTTTGGCCAGCAGACCCAAACATGCCTAAACAAGTTTTATTTTTATAGCTGAAAAGTACAGAACTTAGTCTAGAGTCTTTTGGGGGTGGAATAAGATAAATAGGATATTCATTATACGTATCTATTTTTTTCATTTTACCAAATTCTTGTACTTTACCTGCTCGTAGCACGTCTGGACATTGTTTAATACTATTTGCTGTCGAGGATACAAGTCCAAGGGTAACAGGAAAAGTACTATTAGAAGCATCGAAAATCATACGAAAAGGCTTCTCTTTATATTCCTCAATGAATAATCCATATTTCTTTATTTCTTTTTTAATATTATTTTTCAGTAATTTAGTATCGGCAAATACTCCTTGACCATTAAATAATATGATACTACATAGAATAATTTTAATAAGCTTATTGATATTCATTTTAACTCATTAATGATATTTCTAACGGAATCACTAATAGTATTATTTATTGCACGAGCCGTGTTTTTTTTGCTGTATTAGCTACTGTAAAATGATCTAGCTATTATAAAGTATATCAATATTTTTAATAGGAAGTTTATCTCTTCAATTTTGATCTAGCCCTTTTAGCCAGACTTTTAAAGCATAATTATTAAAAAATTTATAATCTACCAAAATTTTGTATTGATGGGATGTTTTCAAAAAAGTGGACATAATTAGCTTGTCCTTTATCGAATCAAATATAAAATGATTACTGTTACTAAAACATTAAGACTTTTTCATTTCCAAAATCCATCTAAAATATCGACAAAAACCCTTCTAATGAGTTGTATAGCAGTCTGTCTCATAGCAGCATCTCCTTAATTAAAATTAAATTCTATCTACATTAAATCTTTTTGGTCAGGTTGACCTTGAGCTTAATTGTAAATTTTGCTTTGTAAAATCCGTAATGGCGATTCTGTTCTTTTGCATTAGCTTTTAAATTAATTGAATCAGTTTTAAAGCTGGCAAAAAAATCTAAAATTGTTTTCGTCATACGTACCTGCAATAGAGAAATACCAAATTAAATTATTTAGCATTTTCCGAACTTACTAATAAAAATATCTTTCTTCACATTTAATTTAATACTTATTTTGATTAGACAATTTTTAACTATAATATCGAAATATGACATGAGATAATTGGCAGAGCTAAATAACCTTGGTTAACTTTAGGAAACTGCCTGAAACGCGCGTGCATTGCAGATTCGCCGACCCATGTTTTTTCTCCACAAAATCCTGAAACAAATGCTTTAAATTTTTTTATTTAGGTTATAGAATCTGGATCGAGAAATATTATGAATATTTTTTAGTCAAAAAATGTATTTTTTATAATGTATAATAGTGTTTATAGTTATTATTTCGTAACATTTATGGATCAATATATTTAGGTTAACATGTAGTAAGGGGTTGGTTGATATGCATCGTTTAGTTCGTATTGCTTTTGTTATATTGGCTTGTTCAGTGACATCAATGGGGTTTGCTTATGAGTATAGCCAACAAACTATCGATGAATATATGAGCTATTGTACGTTTGGCGATTTTTTTGGTAAGGCTCGCTGTGAATGTGCTATTAAAGAGATACAAAAATCGATGTCAGAAGAAGACTATCAAGCAGCAATTAAAGAGGTGGTTAATACTGGCGAAATAAACCCTGAGGCCTTGGATGTTTGGAATCATGCCCTCAACGTTTCTTGTCGGGATGTTCAATCCCCTGATGATCCCCCACCACAATTCCCATTTGTGCTGCCTTAAATCAAGCCTCAAGCCTTTTGTGTTTTTACATAGTTTTGAATGCAAAAGCAGCTGAAATCTTTCCATAGAATGGGATATGATCAGGAAATTTATTAAAAACAGCACATTCAAAATTATTTATCGTTATCATTAAATTTGTCCGCCTAGTAATACCTTCGCTAAGGTCATATTAAAGAAAAAATTATCATCAATACTGTTATACAAATTGATGATAACGATTTCAATAATTAATATCAATTTGTCATTAATTTAACGAAGTAAGACTTAAAAGTTCAATAGTTTCTTAATTGCTAGCTATTTTATTTCCAGATTCAGTCAGCTTGTTACGGCAAGGAGCAAATATATCAAGTTGTGATTGATATTCACTGGTTGTCACCTCCATTAATGATAAAATCGAATGAAAAATATAATCATGTGAAAAAGATTTTTGCTGAGCCTGCTGATATAAACAATCCATATTTAAATTAGTCGTTCGGATAAAGTTATCATTAGCCCAAAATACCATCGGAATCTGGGTTTGTTCTGGAGGTGAGATAGCGTATGGTGTAGCATGTAAATATATGCCTTTTTCCCCCAAAGATTCGCCATGATCGGAGAAATACCACATGGCACTAGATAAATTCTTATCTTCCTGTAATAGTCGGATAAGTTGTCCAAGTACATGATCGGTGTATATAATCGTATTATCATAAGTATTAAGCAATTGTTCGTTACTACATTGCTGAATCTGATTAGTATCACAGGTGGGTGTAAATTGTTTGAATTGTTCTGGATAACGTTGGTAATAAGTTGGACCATGACTGCCAATAGTATGTAAAAATAAGACTGAGTCACCAGATAAATTGGCTATTACATTACGCAAATTCACTAATAAACTTTCATCGAGACAGCCATCACTTGTGCACTTTATCTGCGGTGCCCAATCCTTCACTTCCAGATATTCGATGCGATCACATACACCTTTACAACCACCATCATTATCCCACCAAGATACATTTACACCAGCTCTTTGTAAAACATCCAATAAGCCCTCCTGATGCTTCGCTAAATTACTTTTATAATGTTGGCGAGGCATATTTGAAAACAGGCAAGGCAAGGAAACAGCGGTAGCCGTACCACAAGAACTCACATGAGGAAAATTGATTAGATTTTTATTGATTTTGGCCAACTCGGGCGTGGTTTGACGTATATATCCATTCAACCCCCAGTTTTGTGCACGAGTGGTTTCCCCTACAACAACAACCAATAAACGTTTTTGCATTTGTACCTGATGAGTAGCATCCAAACCAATTCGCTGTAATGGCTGATTGGAATCATATGCGTTATAAACGGTTTTAACCACAGAACCAATAATATTAGTCGGTACGATAAGATGATTAACAGCTTTGTTATTACGAAAAAAGGAAATATAACTACCATATGCGATCATAAAAATGACGGTAATGATGATAATTGATATAGCGGTATTTAAAAAATAGCCGATCAACTCTTGGTGCCAGTGTTTTGCAAATTTCACTGTAACACCCCAGCAATACCATTGTGCCGGTAATATGCCCGTAATCGCTAACCATACCCAGAAACGTGGTGTTAACCATGCCATCGCTTCAGCAGTGTTGGTTTGTATAATATTTTGCACCATATTGGCATCAAAATAAATATTTTGCGTCATTACCGCATAGCTAACGGCCGAACCCGCTATTAAAAAAAATGGAACAAAAAAGCGATGCAAATATGGCCAGAAAAATAACTGCATAAAAAAATTAATAGCGGCTAGCAAAAAAATCGGCATACTGAGCCACAAAATCACATTATTTCTAAAAATTACATGTTGTAACAAATAATGCCAAAACCCAAGATTGAATACCATGACCATATAACCACTAAGCATAAAAACAACTTGGTTACGGCGTAAAATACACTTTTTCTGCATAACTTTCCTTTTTTACCAAATGCAGCACAGTGTAAACATCCAACCTTAAGATAAGCTTAAGCGCTCGTAAGCATTCTTTTGCCATTGTTAAACAGAACAGAAAATATTAAATTTAATAGTAATATCAGCATTTTGTAGGAGACATATATGAGCCAGTCATGGCACATTGAAAAGCATTTTTCCAATCGTAATAACTGGCTTCGTGCTGGAGTTTTAGGAGCAAATGATGGATTGATTTCTACTGCTAGCTTGCTAATGGGCATGGCTGCAGCAGATCCGAATCACCAAACTTTGCTTTTAACCGGAATTGCAGCCATGATTTCGGGAGCAGCCTCAATGGCAGCTGGTGAATACGTTTCTGTTTCCAGTCAGCGTGATACTGAAGCAGCTGATTTGCAAAAAGAGATGGATTCACTCATAAAATATCCAGAAGTTGAACTGGAAGAACTCACTGACATCTATTGTCAGCGCGGTTTAGATGAAACGTTAGCCAAACAAGTTGCCGAAGCGATGACAAAACATAATGCCTTAGAAGCACATGCTCGTGAAGAAATAGGCATCACTGAAGTTAGTAAAGCAAACCCCTTACAAGCGGCGTTAGCATCAGCTTTTGCATTTAGTTGCGGTGCACTTATGCCCGTTTTATTATCGCTACTGAGTTCGACTCTATGGTTAATGGCTGTCTTGGCTGCCACTACCATCGTTGGTTTAAGCATTTTAGGCTGTCTGTCTGCACATCTGGGTGGAGCTCCAAAACGTCCTGCTGTTATTCGAATTGTTATTTTAGGTGCCCTTGCTCTGGCTTTTACCAGTATTATAGGACGTATTATGGGGATTATTATTTAAAAAAACATGCGTATATTAATTCTGGAAGACGATAAGTATATTGCGGAAGGTCTTCATGCTGGACTGAGTGAACACGGGATGACATGTGATGTTTTCTCATCTGGGACAACCGGAGAAAAAGCCATAACCGCTGCACCATACGATGCAGTTATACTGGATTTAAGTTTACCAGAAACAGATGGTATGCAAGTACTTGCTCATTGGCGGCAACAAAATATTCATACGCCAGTACTGATCCTCACTGCTCGTGATGCTTTACCTGATCGATTAGCAGGACTTAATGCCGGAGCAGACGATTATTTATGTAAACCATTTGCGTTAGATGAGGTCATTGCTCGTTTACATGCCCTAGTACGCCGCAATCAGGGATTTAGTCAGAGTGAAATTAAATTTGGGCAGCTTATTCTGAACCTATCTAGCTGTACCGCTAAATTATGCGGGCAAAATTTAAATCTTACCTCTCGTGAATGGCTACTGTTACAACTACTTATTACTCATCCACAACAGGTGTTTAGTCGAGCTCAGATTGAAGACAAACTTTATAACTGGCAACAGGAAGTTGAAAGCAATGCAATAGAAGTACATGTCCATCATTTACGAAAAAAAATAAGTAATACTATTATTCGCACTCGCCGTGGTCTGGGCTATCAGCTTGGAGAAGCACCATGAAGCCGACCACAGCGATTAGCAAGCGTCTCCTGATTTATCTTTCTTTCACCTTACCCTTGTTATGGATTTTCACGGCTATTATCAGTGCATTAGCTGTCATGCATGAAATTAATGAAGCAGGTGATACGCAAATGAGTCAGCTAGCCCAAAGATTAATGCATACACCCATTAACCCCAATACCAGCTTATATCCTACCCTCCCATCCATTCCTGCGTCTCAACGTGGTCTAATTGATAGTAAAGAATCAGGATACGCCATTTGGTATCAGGGCCAATTAATACATGCAGATAAAATGGGGAAAAATATTCCCTATCTAAATAATTATCAAGGTTTTATTAATGATGGCAAGTGGTGGCAAAGGCGAGGTTGGCGTATTTTTTATTTGGAAAATCCATCCCTGCAGCTTAAAGTGGCCGTTTCTTTTAGTAAGCACGAGCGACTACAAACAGTTTTGCGTGCTGTCTGGTCCCAATTAGCGGTATCAATATTAGCATTACCTTTATTGTTATGGTTAATAGTCTGGGCGGTAAAACGTGGTACACGACCATTGAGCGAATTGGCTCAAACCCTATCCCAACGAAAACCAAATAGCGTTACTCCTCTTTCAAATGCAACACCAACAGAAATACAACCCATTATTAATTCACTCAATGATCTGTTTCAGCGTATCGAACAAACCCATGCCCGTGAACTTCGTTTCACAGCTGATGCGGCGCATGAATTACGTAGCCCTCTCACCGCCCTTAAAGTGCAAACGGAAGTTTTAACATTAACAGATTTAAATGACCAACAACTTTTTCGGGTACGTCATATTCAGAATAGTATTGATCGTTCAGTTCATTTGGTTGATCAACTATTGATTCTCTCGCGCTTGGATCCGTTATCCGTACCACCCTATCCTACTTTGGTAAACTGGATTGAAATTACCAATGAAGCAATTGAAAATGTTCAATTACTGGCTAGAGAGCGACACTGTCGTATTCAACGTCAATGTTTAGTGACTATAAATGCACACGCACTACCTATTTTAGGTGATTCAGCACTTCTCACTATTCTTATACGTAACTTAATTGATAACGCCGTACGCTATAGTCCTTCAGGTAGCATCATAACTGTAACTTTGGCAGCAAATTATCTTTCCATTACGAATCCAAGCAGGAAAATGATGAATGAAAAATTAAAACGTTTAGGTGAACGATTTTATCGTCCAGCCGGACAGGACAGCGTTGGTAGTGGCTTAGGATTATCCATTGTTGAAAGCATAGCCAAATTACATGGACTTGATATGCAAATCACAAACACAGATAACATGCAAAATAAATCAATTGAATTTCAGGTTAAATTATCTCACGCTCAGCAAAGATAAATTGTCTAAATGAATTATTAAATAAAAACTCTTTAAATTTATATTTAGATTACTGCTTTTATCAATTTCTTACTTTTCTATTTTTACTGGGATAGTTGGCTGATTTTCCTGATTCTCAATTCTTTTTAATTTATCACAACTAGGTGTACCGGCTAAATCCCTAAAAGATGAGGATAATTCATTTTCACATTTATGTTTAAGTTGAATCTTGTCAAAATTGGATGGTTTATAAGCGTAAGTAACCACTACTGAAAAAGACAATAATATTAACAAAGCAAAATGATTTATTGTTTTCATTTTCATGACTTACCTTTCAATATAAAATATAATTTTATTCAGAGCAGTTTTGTTTACTTATCATAGCTATTATCATAACAGTTTATTCTCCAGCGAACGAGCAATAATTTTTTGTCATTGCAGAACTCAAATTTACATTACATTAAACTAAATTAAATTGCTCTATCCATTTGCTCAACTTACCTTTTTTTTCAGATCATGTCATTATTCCAAATCTATCCTTTCCCCCACAATAAGAAATTTGCATGGATTTGAATCTTTCTATGTTTATTTAAATGCTTAAATTAAATTAAGACGAATAGCGATTAAATGTCACTAACTATAGTGCGATTACAAAGCATATCAAAGATATGATCATTAAGGGAAAGCAAAAGAATATGAAAAAAATAAAACAGTTTTTAACTAAACCATTCTTATCTAAGCAATTAATTACTACTATCCTCAAACCATTAAGTAAACTTGATAAATCTTTGCCGGAACGAATTACGCAATACATCCTTCATGGAGATGAACTTGCTGTATTAGCGGATTTTGATAAATTATGTCAAATATCTGATTATTTTGATAATATTTATGAATTATTACAAAGACCTGCTGATTCTTATAGTTTACAGAACTATGACAAAATTTATCCATCCTTACAAGCTCGTATTGATTTTTATAAGTCTTGGACAGATACCTTTACGCCTGAACAAATAATTCGATTTGCCCGCATTTTGGCCATTGTATGTGATTGTTTAGGTTTTCATGAACATATAAACGAGCAAATTCCATCATGGTTTATTTATTTGATATATGATGGACTGATTACCACATTACCATCTCATTGTGAAGAAGATAACACAAACGGAATTATTGGACGTGAAAATTGGTCAGTACAACAATTACATCAATTTCTTGAAAGTGAACAAGTAGGATTAGGTGAAAAGTTGCTGTTCGCGATTTTTGACGGTCAAAGTATTGCTGTTGATCATTGTCATTATTTTACTCGGTTGAATGGATTATTGACTTATATTCAAGATCGCATTGAATTATTCAAGCAACTACCCTCACTCGGTTTAGCGCTTTTAGGGCAGGTAGAGCAACTTAAATATATTCAACGATATCCTGAACTTCAGTTGCAATTGGTTGATTTTATTGCCTTGCAAGCGTTGAATACTTCCAAACAGGTGAATCAATTAGCCATAGCAATATTATTTAACTTACCACATGAGCTGGTTCAACCTCAATTACAACTCTTTTTAACTTCAGGCTCGGCTAAGGAGCGCGCTAAGGCAACAATATTGCTCTCTCAAATCATTTCTGAACCGACAATTTTACAGCAAGCTTTAGTTACAGAAACTAATAAAACAGTTATTGCTGCCATTGAAAGTGCTTTATCAAGAATTGAAACTGCCAATCCAGCCAAACAGCAAATTGATTTAGTTATTCCTGGTTTTGAACCACTTATTGACACGCCATTGCCCATAACTGCCCGAAGTGTTATACAGCAAAATTTTGACAAGTTCCTTATCGAATGTAAAGAATTGATGCTAGATGAGCTTGAGCAAAACCAAGAATATAAAGATACATCGACCTATTGTCTAGAACGTTATAAACAGATGCAAACGGTGACATCAAAGTCACTTGATAATATATTTGAATATTTAAATGGTAAAATTGATCGCTCAGCATTATTCAAAGAAATTAATGAGAACATTGACTTTGACTTTTTACTTACTGAAAATAGATTATTAAATTTTCCTGAATTTTCATTATTTCATTTATTTCGAATAAGACGGTTAATTGATCATATTGATCATATCAATGGTACTTATTATTTTAATATAATATTTGATAGCTATAGCGTTGTAAAACAATTCGATCTAAGACAATTAGCTGATGTCATGGAAAAAGTTAATTTTCATCCGCATGTCAAATATATAATTGCTTCGCCGTTTTTAACTACTGATTTTTTCCATGACATTTTTGAAAATGAACCACATAAATTATGGGCTTTTTTTGCTGAAAACGACTTTTTAATTGATCAAACATTGGGTTTGACTTCTCTACAATTTAACCAGTTTTGTGATAATCCTATTGATAAAATTAATGCCATAAAAATATTACGGCTCTTTCCAACTATTCCAAATAAATATGTGGCTTGCCTATTAGAATTAGCTTTAAGCAGTAGTAATGCGATACGCTATGCCGCGCAAGAAGCCTTAATGCTGATTCCCAATATCAATATACATAATCAAATTGAACAAGGCTTATCCTCATCTAAACAAGAGGTACGTATTAACACAGCTAATTGGTTGGCCGAGTTAGGACAAAAAAGCTCAATCAAAGCACTAAATACTGCGCTAAAAAAAGAAAAACGCGAAACAGTACAAACAGCAATATTGGTCGCGTTGGAAAAAATGGGGGAAGACATCAGCCAACACTTAACCTCACAAAAATTATTGACTGATGCTCAAAAAGGTTTAAAAAGTAAAATGCCAACCGAACTAGATTGGTTTGATTTTAACTTAATTCCATCTTTGACTTGGCAAAATGGTAAAGCAGTTGAGCCACAAATTATTCGGTGGTGGATCTGCTTAGCGGTCAAATTAAAAGATCCGGCTAATCCGCTGTTAACTATTTATA
>CAMLPN010000065.1 GCA_946481965.1 uncultured Neisseriaceae bacterium
AGTTGCTTCAGTGGAATCTTCAATATCTGGTGATACCATAGATTTGTATTTAACCGACTCTACTTCTCTTTATCTGGAAAACAAACATTGGAAAAAGATCATCGATAGAAAACAAAATGTAGCGGATTTTTTTGTGCGAGATAATTGGCTTTATTTGGCTAAATATAACAACTTTTCAGGTTATACTATTTCTCGACTAAACCTTAATCATATCCCTTCTCCAGAAGAAAAAATAATTGAATGGAAAAAAGGCGAATTGGATCTGTTTACAATCAGTAAAGATGCTATTTACCTTGCTTATTCTGACTCTGGAAAGTATAAATTTGTTACTATTCCTTTTTCCGATCTGCATAATATCAAAATGATTCCAATTAGTGATGGGAATGAGGTAACGGCTATTTTTTCTAGTTTAGACAATAAAGAGATTTTATTTACCCAACAAAATTGGAACATGCCACCAAAAATATGGCAATATGACCCTGATAGTCAGTTAATTGAAGATTCTAAAATAATAAAGACTGATGCATCACTATTTGCAGATTATGAATCAGAGCAAAAATGGGTTAAATCCAATGATGGCGAACTTATTCCTCTTACACTTATTCATCGAAAAGGAATTAAACTTGATGGCAATAATCCAACTTGGTTAACGGCTTATGGCGCTTATGGCGAAAGTAATTATCCTAATAATTATGATACCGCCCGTTTAATTTGGCTTGAGAAAGGTGGAATTATTGCCATTGCCCATGTTCGAGGCGGTGGAGAACTAGGACCTAAATGGCATCAAGATGGAAAAGGAAAAAATAAAATAAATTCAGTCAATGATTTTATCAAATGCGCAAAATACCTTATTGATCACCGTTATACAAATTCATCCAAGCTGGTCATAAGTGGCGCCAGTGCTGGTGGTATTGTAATTGGCTCAGCAGTAGCAAGAAATCCAGAACTTTTTGCCGGCGCTGCAATCATTTCTGGTATGCTGAATATGAGCCGTTTAGATCAAATACCTATCGGTAGTGTGAATTTTTCAGAATTTGGTTCGCCTTTCAATAAACAGGAATTTAATAATTTGCAAACGGTTGATGCTTATCTTAATCTTCGCGAAGGTATTAACTATCCACCGGTGATGGTTTCAGTCGGATTGAAGGATGAGCGAGTATTTCCTTGGCAGAGTGCAAAATTTTCAGCCCGACTCAATGAAATCAATAGTAGCTCTTTAGACGATAAGGTCTTTGTAATTGCTAATAAAGATGATGGTCATTTTACTAATAATTTTGTCGATATGATGGTGTTTTTTATGTGGAAAACAAATATTACTGACTAGTTTATGATGCTATAATTATTACATAACATTTAGTTTTGTCTATAAGAAGTTATTAAATTGGAGCGGATAAACGACCCTATACTAAAAATAATTAACAATTTAAATCAAATAATTATCATTATTCATCACCATGATATCTAACCTTTTGGACTAATTTTCTTTGGAACTACTTTGACTTTATGGACTATCAGGGAGTGAAAACAATAATAACTACCTATTGGCAATAATAAACTTAGTTTCATTCTGTATGTAGATCGGCACTGTTAATATCATTGATTATATCGTATATATACATTTTTTCCCTTTCGAAATCATATCCATCAACACCATAAATTGACGTATATGAGATCATTCCCTCAAGTATTAGCATAATTAAAAGAGCGGACTCCAAACATTGTTCTGTACCACCTAGGCACTGATGAATCGAATTTTTAATCCATCGTTTATGCTCTCTAACAATGGCACATATTTCTTCGCTTTTGTTACCGTATTCAGCTTGAGCACGAGCAAACATACAACCACGGTAATTCTTATCATTAAACCATTTAATATGCCAGGAAATAATGGCATTAACTTTATCTTTTTTACTAGAAAAAACTGAGATTACATCTGTAAGTGATTGCTTGAAAAAAGCATCCCGCTTCTCCAAGACCTTGCATACAAGTCTATTTTTGTCACCAAAGTATTTATACAGAGTTCTCTTTGAGACACCTGCATTTTCTGCAACAAGTTCAAGGCTAACGGGGCAGTATCCGTGCTCATTAAATAACGATTCTGCGGCTGAAAGTATATTTTCTATAATTTCAGGTTTCAGTTTCATTTTTGCAATTTCCAAATGATTAACGTGTTCATATTATCATAAAACAATATAGGATAATTAATAATAATAATTGACCATATTTGTATTTAAATATATTATTAGTATACGATAACGTATACTAAAAAATTGTTTAAACTTTATTGTTTCATTTCTATAACTAAATATTAAAAACGAATAGGAGATTTTTATGTTAAAAAAAATTAAAGGTGGAGAGGTCATCCAACCTAGACCTGATTTTTTATCGGTAGTGCGAGGCTTCGTTGGTGGCTTGTTTGGGATTTCAGTTTTGCTTGCTGTGACTTATTGGACGGGAGTTCCAGCAATTATGGCTCCGTTTGGTGCAACATGCGTCCTGCTATTCGCATTGCCTAAAGCTCCATTGGCACAGCCGAGGAGCGTCATTGGGGGACACTTCGTTTCGGCTCTAATAGGGCTTCTAGCCATTAATTTATTTGGTGATGGGATGTTAACCGTGGCACTGGCAGTAGGGATATCAATTGCATTGATGCAGTTGCTGCGTGTCGTCCACGCCCCTGCGGGGGCAAATCCCATCCTTATTATCATGTCTGGAATTACTGATTATTCTTTCCTATTGACGCCAGTTCTAATTGGATCGGTGTTGTTAGTTATTGTAGCGTTGATAGTCAACAATATTGGTACAGGCTCACGATGGCCAAGTTACTGGATTGGGCATTCTCTAAGTATATTCAACAAAAATATAAAATTGCAGCAGGACTAAAATGCCCATTTTAACGCTAATGACATCGGTTGCTATGGCGGATTCGAAACAGGAAAAGTTTGCTTAATCTTTAACCATATTGATGTGTCGGTGTTTGCATAAGAATAATGATTTAACAATGGTTAATATTGTGTCTGAGTTGGACTAAGGTTCGGTGTAAATGGTTTAGTCACAAAGGGCATATTGCATCTCATTATCATATAAATAAAAAGAATATTAAATCTCATAGTGTTTTAAATATTTCTCAATTTTGTCGAAATTCTAGCAAAGCTATGTTTGTAAAAATAGGCAGAATCTGGCAGAAATTTCTCACAAAAACATTGAATTAACCTATATTCATATTTTATTTGTTCTATTTGGTAATTATCAGTAAATTTTACTTTATAAATTGGGTTTAATTTATTAAAGGTATTGCTAATTGTATCAAAAAAGACTAGATTTTCATTTACATAGGTGAAATTTGTAAAAATATTTAGTTAAGTTAATTTTAGTTTCTCAATAATTAATAAAATTCAACTTAAAATAATGTAAATTCATTAATATTTAAATAAGGAGAGAGGAAATTATCTATATATACATCAATTTTGCTCCTTGCTAATATAAAAATGCTTTATTTAGCTTTTTCGAAAACAGGATCACGGAAAGTGAGAATACTATGAATCCTAATAAAACGATTTCTCCAGCCGGCGGCGATCAATCCAAGCAGTTAAATACGGTTTTTATTATCGCTTGGTTTATGTGTACGGTTTTTTATTTTGTACAATATGCACTGCGTTCTGCACCCAGCATTATGCAGCAGGAGATTATTGCTACTCTGAATATTTCAAGTATTGAAATGGCCGGTATTATTGGTCTGTATTTTTATTCATATGCCTTTTTTGCTCTGGTTTCAGGTGTTTTACTTGATCGAATTGGGCCCCGCTTTACAGCTTCATTAGGGATATTATTAGTAGTTTTGGGATGCGTACTGTTTTGTTCCGGTACTGTTTTTTCGGCTAAATCAGGTCGTTTTTTACAGGGTGCAGGTTCCGGCTTAGCATTCACCAGCGCAGTATTTTTAGCGACTCGAGGCTTCCCAAAAAAATGGCTGGCTACCGCAGTAGGTATGACTCAGTGCTTCGGTATGCTCGGTGGTTTTATGGGGCAAGCGGTTGTTTCGCCAATTATTAAAAATCAGGTTCTGACCTGGCAAATGTTCTGGATGGTTTCCGCTGGTGTTCTGGTGGTAATTTTCATTGGTTCTGTTTTGATTACTCCACGTACTAGAGAAGGTAAAATTAACTGGGGCGGTTTAACTGAGCCGTATCTGGTGGTTCTGAAAAATCCTCAATCCTATGTTTGCGCGATTATTAGTGCCATGATGTTTATGCCAACCAACGTGGGTAATATTGCTTGGGGCAGCCAGTTTTTAATTGATGGTTTAAACGCTGATCCTAGTGATGTTGCTTTACGCCTTGCAATGGTTCCGTTAGGTTGGGTAATTGGTTGTCCTATTCTCGGTTATATTTCCGACAGTATTGGTCGTCGTAAACCTGTCGTATTGGGCAGTATTATTATGATGCTGATAACCGGCGGTGTTATCGTTTATCTGCCGAATAGTATGCCTAATTATGTAATGGGTCTGTTACTCGGTATCTTTTCTGGGGCTGCGATGATTCCTTATACTATGATTAAGGAAGTCAATCCAGATGAAGTAAAGGGTACTGCTACTGGTGTGATTAACTTTATCGTATTTGTGACCAGTGCCATTGTGACTAATTTATTTAGTATGTTAATTGGACATTTGAAAGAAATTGAGGGTGGTCAGTTAACTCTGAAAGTTTTCCAATCTGCAGACATGGTTTTCGTCGGCGGTCTGGCATTGGCTTTTGTGCTGACATTAGTTGTTCGTGAAACAGGTAGTAAAGCTAAAGCAGCATAATTCGGATTGTTATATCAATAAAAACGGCTACTTAGTGTAGCCGTTTTTATTGTTTTACAGTTTTAAATTAAATCTAATCTGATTAATGCCAATGCAACTCAGGCTTTTGGGCAATGACGGCTTTGAACTGCGCTATGATTCTGTCCAGAGCTTGTTGATTATCCGCTTCGAAACGTAATACAAGTACAGGAGTGGTGTTTGATGCCCGCATTAAACCAAAACCATCCTTAAATTCAACGCGTAATCCATCTATGGTAATTCGCTCAATTTCTTCGCTAAATTGCGCTGTTCGTGCGAGTTCAGCAATGATTTGATGACCAGATTGTCCAGTTGGTACGGTGATGTTTAATTCCGGGGTGGATATGCCCTGAGGTAAACCATTTAAAATGGCTGAAGGATCGCGATGAGCGGAAAGTATTTCCAGTAAACGGGCACCAGCATATAAGCCGTCGTCAAAACCTAACCAGCGTTCTTTAAAAAAGACGTGACCACTCATTTCACCAGCCAGTAGGGCACCTGTTTCTTTAATTGCAGCTTTAATAAAGCTGTGTCCCGTTTTACTCATAATGGCTATGCCACCGTTCTGTTCAATCCACGGTTTTAGCAAACGAGTAGATTTGACATCATAAATAACTTTCGCATTGGGATTGCGTGCTAATACATCCGCAGCAAATAACATCAATTGGCGATCCGGATAGATTATTTGCCCGTCTTTCGTTACTACCCCAAGTCGATCACCATCTCCGTCAAATGCTAAACCTATTTCTGCATCGCTATTTTTCAATTGTTCGATTAAATCCTGCAAATTGGCTGGTTTGGCCGGATCTGGATGATGATTGGGAAAATGACCATCTACCTCACAGAACATTTCTGTTACTTCACAGCCAATAGCACGATATAAGTCTCCCGCATAGGCACCAGCAACACCATTTCCGGCATCAATTATGATTTTCATTGGCCGCTTTAACTGAATATGGTTAGCGATATAATGCATATATTCAGCTGCAATGGGTAGCTTATTGACTGTACCGGTTTTATCTGCATCAGCAGCTAATTGATTGGTATCAATAGCCACTCGTAAATCCTGAATATCTTGACCAGACAGCGTAGAACCACCCAGCATCATTTTAAAACCATTATATTCCGGTGGATTGTGGCTACCAGTGATCATGATACCGCTACCCTGACAATGTTCTATTGCTGCAAAATATAGCATGGGAGTAGCCACCATACCCACATCAACGACGTCAATACCACATGCTGTAATGCCCTGAATCAGGCTGGCAGCAAGAATTGGACCAGATAGACGACCATCGCGACCAACCGCGATTTTAGTTACCTTTTTTTTGATTGCTTCTGTAGCTAAAGCACGACCAATTAATTCAGCACTATCTTTGGTCAGAGAAACATCGACAATACCTCGAATATCATAGGCCTTAAATATATCGGCATCAATTTGTTTTGCCGTCATAAAATTTTCCTTAATAACTGTATTACACGTTAAAATTTTAATAATCTGCTTATATAATTGTTATTTAGAACAGTAAACCAAATTATTATTCCTGTTGCATATCTATGCCGAAATGTCGATAACTTAATTCAGTAGCCATTCTGCCACGAGGAGTACGTTGTAAAAAACCCTGTTGAATCAAATAAGGTTCGATTACGTCTTCAATAGTGTCAGTTGATTCCCCAATGGCTGCAGCAATATTGTCTAAACCAACTGGACCACCTGAGAATTTAAATAAAATAGCTTCTAAATATTTGCAGTCCATAACATCAAGACCGGATTGATCGATATCAAGCATTTTTAGTGCTGCATCGGCAATATCTGCATTAATTTGTCCCTGATGTTTGACTTCAGCATAGTCCCGAACTCGTCTTAGTAATCTATTGGCAATACGCGGTGTACCTCGACTACGTCGCGCTACCTCGGCAGCACCTGTCATATCTATATTCAGATTTAAGAGCTGAGCAGATCGGGATACAATAGTAGTTAAATCGGCATTATTGTAGAATTCCAATCGCGAAACGATGCCGAAACGATCACGTAATGGGTTCGTCAGCATACCGGCACGAGTAGTGGCGCCAATCAAAGTAAACGGAGGCAAATCAATTTTTACTGAACGCGCTGCTGGTCCTTCACCTATCATGATATCCAGTTGATAATCTTCTAACGCTGGATAAAGTATTTCTTCTACCACCGGATTAAGGCGATGAATTTCATCAATGAACAACACATCATGCGGTTCAAGATTGGTTAACAATGCAGCCAGATCACCAGCTCGCTCTAACACCGGACCTGATGTTTGGCGCATGTTAACGCCAAGTTCATGAGCAATAATATGAGCCAGAGTAGTTTTACCCAAACCAGGTGGACCAAATAATAGAGTATGATCCAGTGCTTCATGACGAATTTTGGCTGCCTGAATAAAAATAGCTAACTGTTCTTTAGCTTTGTGCTGACCAATATAATCAGATAATGCCCGAGGGCGCAAAGCCCGTTCCAATTGTTCTTCCTGTATGGAAGTGTTTTGTGGGCTAATGATTCGTTGAGTATTGGTGCTCGATAGTTGGTCTTTTTGCAGCATATATAAATAAACTAATTAAACAAAAAAATAGTGCAGAACTAATAAGATAATCGTTCTACTTAGCCATTATACAGGCGTACACATGCTGGCAAAAACTTTAAAATAATCAGGAAATGTTTTATTAACACATTCTGGGTCATCGATATAGACTGAAGTACCTAATAAACTTACTAAAGAAAAGCACATTGCTATGCGATGATCGTCATAGGTGTGGATGTGAATATTATTTTGCAACCTTTCTGGTGCAGTAATGGTAATGCTGTCTTCAGTTTCAATCACTTCAGCCCCTAGTTTTCTTAATTCGGTAGCCATGGCTGCAATTCTATCGGTTTCCTTAACGCGCCAGCTGGCAATATTACGAATACGGCAGGTTTGTTTACAAGCTAAAGCAACAACAGCCAGAGTCATAGCAGCATCAGGTATGTGGTTAGCGTCTATATCAAATGGTAAGATTTCCTGCCCAATAGCGCGGGATATTTCGATATACTGTTGTCCCCATTCAACCTTAGCTCCTATTTTGATTAGTTCATTTACAAACGCAATATCACCCTGAATACTATTGGCATCTATGCCGTTAACGCGAATCGGAACGCCTGATAACAACCCAGCTGCAAGGAAATAAGAAGCACTAGATGCGTCACCTTCAACAAACAATTTTGCCGGAGCATGATAGTGCTGCTTTGCCGGCAATTTAAAACAACGAAAGTCTTCATTTTCAATATTTATACCAAATTGACTAAGCAGATTTAGCGTAATGGTAATGTATGGTTTTGAAATAAGTTCATCTTTAACATAGATGGTGTACTCATTACCCGTTAAAGGTAAAGCCATCAATAATGCTGTTAAAAACTGACTGGATACATTGCCCTTGACAGTGAGATCTTGTTGTCCTTCATTGGTTTGACGAGGGGTAATTTGTAAAGGTGGATAACCAGCCTCTTGTTGATAGGAAACTGAAGCTCCTGCTTTATGCAAAACTTCCACCAAATCACCTATAGGACGTTCATGCATACGTGCTGTGCCATGCAAGTAATAATTTCCTCCCATAATTGCCAGCACGGCAGTTAATGGTCGAAATGCAGTACCAGCATTACCTAAGAATAAATCTGCTTGATTTTTGGGAAAACGGCCATTACAGCCTTGTACGCGCAGGTGCAAACCATTTTTATTGGAATTTTCATTCAAATATTCAATGGAAATGCCAAGTGATTGCAGCGCTGCGAGCATATAGCGGGTATCATCGGAATCAAGAAGATGGAAGATTTCGCAGCTATTATCCGCTAATGCAGCTAATAACAGACTACGATTACTGATGCTTTTTGAACCAGGTAGCTCAATAGTAGAAGGAATACATTTACTGGCGGGTAGTAACAAACTTTTCATGTTAATTTTTTCGTGTTGATAGATAATTTTAGTTTGAGTTTATCAGTTTATTGCTTATGTAGATATGATCCTATTATTAATATTTTTCTTTCAATAGAAATGCATTTTCCATGATGTTTGTAATCAATCAATAGCAAATAATTCTCTTTACGGATATTTTTAGATTTCTATTTGCTATTTAATAGGTTGTAACTAAAAATCATGTCAATCCAAAGCATTGATAAATTAAGTAAATTAAATTTATATTATCAAATTTAGCAATAGTCAGACTAACTCTGTGAATTAATATGGAAAAAAAAGAAAGATATTGTTATTGAAGTTTTATATTGAAAATAAATTGTTAATGTTAATCTTTATTGTGACTATAACAGGTTAAGTTAGTTATAATCGACTAATTGTAAATAGTGTTTTAAGCAAAGCATGAAATTTAATTTTGATTGGCGCTGGTCTCTTCGTTGTACTGTATTTTTACTGATGATATTAATCATACCTTGTGCCCAGTTTCTAAATCCTGATCCTAACATTGAAAAAATAGTAGAGCAGGGTCAGACTGTATTTTTGTTTTTCTGTTTTTTATTGACGCTGATTCTCACATTTACATTTCGATTAAAGGGTGAAATACGAGCTTTTTGGTTATGGGCTGCATTATGGTGGCTGGTTTTGCTTGGCCGTGATCAGAATTGGGGCCGACAAATGTGGCCAGGGTTTTCTATAGCGGTATACCATAGCATTGCCGCTGTGTTGATACTTGGACTAGTACTGATGTTATTGTGGCCAAAATTACGTCAAGGTATTCACTATTATCGTTTGCGTTCATTTCCAATTTGGGACTTTATTCTGGCGACTGTGGCTTTTTTATTGGCTGATGCTGTTGAACGTGGTCGTTGGGTCGCGCAGTTTATTTTATACAATCCTATTTATGATGATTTGCTGGAAGAATTGTATGAGTGCCCATTTATGCTGGCTTTGTTTTCGGTATCATTGTATATGCAATGGCGAACCATTAGAGAGCTAAAGAACCAGTAAATTAAAAATATTATAAATTGTAAAATTAATTTTAATAATATTAGATTTTATATATTTTTTCAATTAATTTAGGTTAAAAAACCATTAACTACAGATTAAAAAATAAGATTCATAATAAAATAATACTCAATATACCTTATGTATTATTATAGCCCTTTATATTTATCAATTCTTATATGATTAATCTGTGTATTCAATATAATGTTAATGAATGATTTTTAATTTATAATTTTATAATATTTATTTTGATTAAAATATAATGGTCTCAACAGTTATTGAAGATAAATCAAAATACTCAAAATCTAATATGAATAGTCATAGCAAGAACAATCATAGCAAATAGTTTTGGTTCAATCGTGATTGATTAAAGCGCATCTATTCAATAAATTAACGTTGGTTGGTTTTTAAATAAAAAAAGAGGTAGTAGATAATTCTACTTATAATTTGTTAATAGGCAATTTGAAAACCAATTTTACTAAATGAATATTTTTAAAGAAATCAAATAACTCTTAATAAAGAAAAATTGAACATGCTATCAATAATTAATTTGTAACTATCCCCTAAAATAGTACAGCAAGAAAGTAGAAAATTCTCTATGATA
>CAMLPN010000066.1 GCA_946481965.1 uncultured Neisseriaceae bacterium
ACAATCAACAATACTATAGTCTTGAAAAAAATTCACGAAGACTAGAAAAAAAAGATCCTTCTGTCGATCCTCGACTTACTACAAAAGATCATATTAAAATTAAAGAGAAGGGGATTTTTATTGACGGACAACAAATCAATACCGAGAAATTTCAAGATACGCCGATTTTTCTAGGATCAATTGTCCATATTACAAGTCCATGCAATGGCTACAGAAGAACCGATGCCGAAAAGGTTAGCTATTACTTTTTTACAGATGGTAAAAAAGTTTATGCTTATATTAATCCTGGGAAAAATCAAAAACCAAAAGTGCTGAATAACGTTTCTCCTCAAAATCTCAAGGTAAACGATTACGACACGTTAAAAGAACTACGAAACATCGTTATTAAACCCTAGTGCACCATTCAACTAAATGGAAATAGTTTTAAGCTATTGTTAATAATATGTGTTTAAATTCAGAAGGCGAAATAAGGCTGAGACGGTAATATTTATTTTTTTGTATTAAAGAGGTTCAATAAAAGCAATAACGACAGCTATGGATTGCCTCACCTGTCATAATTAATGAAAGTTATATTCAAATAACTACATAGCTTGATAATGAAACAAATTATTTTGTCATTGACATTCACAAGTAGCAATTGACCAAATCGCAATCATATTTATTATGATTGCGATTAAAATTTATATTATTAATCCCTTAGAAAATATTTTGTTAAGTTAATTTAAATTGAATAATAATTTATCATATCATGAATGTAAGGCTATATCTTATATTTCAAAATTAAAGACTTTGACAATTAAATATTAGTTAGATAACAAATAACAATACCTTTAAAGTAAAATTGTTTTTTAATTATTTAGCATATATTTTCTAATTTGTTATATGGTATAAAATTATGATTTAATGATAATTTATGGAATTGTTTCTTATTGATTTATTTTTATTTAGATTATTAATATGAAGATTGAAAAATATCAGTTATTAATTTTATGTTAATAATGATAACAAATAAAATTAATAATTAAGGTATGTTTTGTAACTATCCTCACATCCCTCCTCATAGTCTTAAATCTTTACAATAACCTTGATTGAAACACCTTTTTACAATAATACACTAAACAGTATTTTTTCTATTTTCGAATTTTGCAAAGTTTTTTCTGCCTTTGTCTTATCTCCTTCAATCGCCAACTTCTGTTTTGCAATTCGCTTTTTACGGTTGCTGATGCGTTGGCCGGCGATAAAAATTTTTAAGTTACGTTGACTTCGGCTATTTAATTTTTATTCCCAAGGACTGAAACTTAAATAACTGGTGGATCTGACTGTGCATAATCATTATGGCATTATCTAAATATAACTAACTGAAATTCTGCGTTAATTATTTAGGTTTGGTTGTACTAATGGTTTATATTGAAAAGGTTTTATTAGGTCAGGAACTGTTATGCGCATCGGAATTTCTGTTAATACGCATGCGAATCAGAATATCTGGGAAAATGGCATGAATCAGAATGTTTTTTTTCTGGTACAAGCTTTGCAAGCAGTTTCTTTTGTGAAGTCGGTTGATCTGATTAATGCTGGTGATCAGTCATCAGTGGCTAAGCAAGTTGATCTGGGTTTGTTTGATGTACGTTTGCTGACTGAACAAGAAGCTGATGACGCCATCGATGTCATTATTGAACTTGCTGGTGCTTTGAATCCTCAGTGGCTTGCTTTACAGCGTGCACGCGGTAAAAAGGTGGTCTTTTATTGTGTCGGACAGCCTTATGTGGGTCTGGTTGAATATAATATTTTTGATAAGCCAACCAGTTTTTCTCCGGTAGACCGCTGTGATCAGGTATGGGTATTACCTAAAGATGAACTTTATCTGCCGATACTGCGTACGTTGTATCGTTGTCCAGTTTATATTACTCCTTATCTATGGGAGCCGATGTTTATTGCTAAGCGTAAGCAGGAAATCGGTACTGAGGGATTTTATTATGGCTGGCAAAGTAATCTCCTGAATGGTCAGCGTTTACCTTTAAATATTGCCATTTTTGAACCAAATGTTTCTGTAGTGAAAACTTCTTCGATACCGATGCTGGCGTGTGATGAGGCTTTTCGCCGGCAGCCATTGTCTATTGGTATGATGCATGTGTTAAATACTCTGCATATGAAAGATCATTTAACTTTGTTATATCTGGCTAATTCGTTGAATCTGGTTAAGCAACAGAAAGCTTGTTTTCATTCTCGTCATGATATTGCCGGATTTATGGTTCAGAATGCTAATGCAGTTGTATCTCATCAATGGTGTAATGAACAGAATTATTTATATTTGGATACTTTATATGGCAATTATCCGCTTATTCATAATTCGCCGTGGTTAAAAAAGTTTGGTGCTGGCTATTATTATGCTGATTTTGATATACCTGAGGCCGGAAAACAAATAATTATGGCCTGGCAGCATCATGATGATAATGTTGATAGTCAGCGACATGCTATTGAGCATTTATTTGCGGCGGTTGATCCTGTCGCGGAAGTTAATATTCGTGCTCATCGTCAGTTATTAGCCAATTTATGTGCCAGTCAACCTGAATTGCTGAGGGATTAGCTTTATGGCTTCAATATATTCTCTGCGTATCGGTATTTCGCTATTTGTGCGTAAGAGTGCTCAGTCTTTATGGGAAAACGGTATTTTTCAGAATTGTCTTTTTCTAGCTATGTTGTTACAGAAATCACCAATTGCGGGAAATGTAGTATTAGTTGCCGGTGGAGGGGATGGTGAGGCGCAAGATGCGTTGCATTTTCTTGAGGAATCACCGGTTGCGATTATTGATATGCATTCAGCCATTGATCAGCTGGATGTGATGATTGAACTGAGTGCTCAGCTGACTAAGGATTGGGTAATAGCATTTAAGGCTAAGGGTGGCAAGGTTGTTTCAATGCGCGTGGGTAATGATTATGTGATCGATATTGAAAGAATGCTGTTTAATAAACCGCCAGCTTTGTTAATCAGTGGCGCTCCTTATGATGAAGTATGGACTTTGTCTGAATATGAAAAATCCTGTCAGTTTTATTTTCAAAGTGCGTTTCGTACTCCTGTGCGTATTATGCCGCATTTATGGAGTCCGGTTATTCTTGAACGTGCCTGTAAGAAGTTGTCTTCCAATGAGCAGTTTGGATACCGATCAGGATCAAAACGCTGGCGCATTGGGGTGTTTGAGCCAAATGTATGTATGGTTAAAACCTGTTATCTGCCGATTTTGATATGTGAATCTGCCCATCGCCTGAATGCTGATTTTATTAAGCATATTTATGTTTGTAATACATTGCAGCTAAAAGAACAACATGCTTTTATGTTGTTTGCGAATAGTCTAGATATTGTTCGTCATGGTTTGGCTTCATTCGAAGGACGTCTGCCGATCTGGCAGGTTTTGTCGCGGTACTGTGACGCGGTTGTGTGTCATCAATGGGAGAATGCGCAGAATTATATTTATTATGAAACTCTGTATGGTGGATATCCTCTGATCCACAACTCGCATTTGCTAGCAGGGTGTGGTTATTACTATGATGATTTTGATTGCGAGCAAGGAGGCCAGCAGTTGTTGAAAGCCTATTTTGAGCATGACGCCAATCTTGCTACTTACCGTCAGCGAGCCAATGAGTATCTAGCCAGACTAGATCCAGAGAATGAAGTTAATATACGCTGCTATACTGAGGCTATTAAGGCATTATATAATGATTTTGTCATTAGTTAATGGTTTTAATTTTATAGTTATATGTCATAACTGTTTTTGCTGATAAGTGATTGCCGGAATGTAGTTGTTCCGGGTGACCATAGCCAATTATGTAGATAATGCAGTTGCTGACTTTACCGATCAGCAACTGTGATTAGGTTATTATTTTACGATGATGTTGAGCTGGCGGTCAGCTTAAGCGGTTGTTTGCAAGAAGTTGGGTAGTTTTACGCTGTTTGAGTAGCCATAAAATTATTGATGTTGTCTTCCAGCATGACCAGAATACGTTGGATGGCATCTTTACTGCCCCAGGCTATATGTGGGGTAATAATCAGATTGGGCAGATGCGCACTTAATAAAGGGTTACCGTTAATCGGTGGCTCCTGACTAAGAACATCGACGCCGGCGCCGGCAAGGTGACCATATTTTAGAGCAGCTACCAATGCTTGTTCGTCTACCAAGCCACCACGTCCAACATTGATTAATATTGCCTGTGGTTTCATGGCTTTGAGCTCATTTTCACCGATTAAATTACGGGTTTGTTCATTTAGCGGACAGTGTAAGCTGATTATGTCAGCTTGTTGTAATACCTGTGTAAATGGGGTATAGCCGTCGCGACAGTCTGATGCGTTTTTGTGTTCGCCCCATAGTATTTTCATTCCGAATGCCTGCGCACGACTAGCCACGGCCTGACCAATGCCGCCACGACCAAAAATCCCCAAGGTTTTTCCATTTAAATCTCGTATTGGTGCGCCTTTATAACAGAAAAAAGGGCTTTTTTCCCACAGGCCGGCAGCCACATCACGCTGATAAGCAGGCAGTTGTCGCATTAGTGCCAGCATCAGCATAAATGTATGTTCGGCAACGGCGTCATTACCATAACCATGAACATTACGTACTTCTACACCGTGTTGTTGTGCTGCCTGCAGATCTATATGATCCAGTCCGGTCGCCGGCACGGCGATTAAACGCAGATTGGGACTATTACGGATGGTTTCTGCATCTATGGGGATTTTGTTGGTAACCACAATATTGGCACCGGCAATCCGACTGGCGACTTCTTCGGGATTACTACGTGGATAATTAGTGATATGATGCGGAAAATTAAAGTTAAATTGATATTTCGGTAGTGTAGTGCGATCTAAGAATACTATTTCGCTGGTGGTCATTTTATCTCCTGAATATGCTTTCGGTATGTTGACTGGTTGATATGCATTGTATCCAGCTCTATGATACAGTGTATGCTAATTTTAGACAGGAATTATTGGTTATGGATTTGATTATTACGGACTTGCAGCAGGGAACCGGTAAAGAAGCCGTAAAAGGCAAGGAAATTACGGTACATTATACTGGTATGCTGGAAGACGGTACTGTTTTTGATTCGAGTGTGACTCGTAAGCAGCCCCTGACTTTTACTCTCGGCGCAGGTATGGTTATTGCCGGCTGGGATCAGGGTTTTGATGGTATGCAAGAGGGTGGTAAGCGTAAGTTAACTATTCCACCGCATTTGGCCTATGGCAGTCGTGGCGCAGGCGGGGTCATTCCGCCTAATGCAACGTTGATTTTTGATGTGGAATTGTTGCAGGTAGAAGATTAATTTTTTCAGTCTGTTTTTTTCAGGCAGTCTGTCTAGCAGACTGCCTGAAATGCTTTAAATATATGTGAGTGGGTAATGACGAATAATCCTGTAATTGCAGCTGTGGCAACGGCACCCGGACGTGGTGGTGTTGGTGTGATCCGGTTATCCGGTCAGAATTTACTACCTCTGGCACAGATTTTGTCTGGTGGTAAAACGCCAACACCGCGGGTAGCTATGTATACCGATTTTACCGATGATCAGAATCGTGTCATTGATAATGGTTTATTACTGTATTTTGCTGCGCCAGCCAGCTTTACTGGTGAAGATGTCATTGAGTTACAGGGGCATGGCGGACCGGTGGTGATGCAGATGTTGTTACAACGTTGTTTGCAACTGGGTGCCCGTCTGGCCGAACCGGGAGAATTTACTAAACGTGCCTTTTTAAATAATAAGCTTGATTTGGCACAGGCTGAGAGTGTGGCTGATCTGATTGATGCTTCCAGCCAATCAGCTGCGCGGATGGCGGTACGCAGCCTGAAAGGGGCTTTTTCTAACGAAATTCATCGGCTGGTTGATGAACTGATTACTTTACGTATGCTGGTTGAAGCAACGCTGGATTTTCCTGAAGAAGACATTGATTTTTTACAGGCTGCTGATGCGTCTGGCAAACTCCAGCATATTCGGGCTGCGGTAGATCATGTTTTACTGCATGCAGAACAAGGAGCTTTATTACGTGAAGGAATGAAAGTGGTATTGGTGGGGGCACCTAATGTCGGCAAGTCCAGTTTACTCAATGCGCTGGCCGGCGAAGAAGTAGCCATTGTTACTGATATTGCCGGTACCACACGTGATACCGTGCGCGAACAAATTACTCTAGATGGTGTGCCGGTGCATATTATTGATACAGCTGGCTTACGACAGACTGATGATGTGGTAGAAAAAATCGGTATTGAGCGCAGCCAGCAAGCCGTACAGCAGGCTGATGTTGCCTTGATTCTGGTTGATCAGCGCGAGGGGCTGAATGAGATAACAGCTGACATTCTGGCGCAGTTGCCAGCCGGTTTACATAAGATTGAAGTGCATAACAAAATAGATCTGACTGGTGAGGTTGCTAGCAGTGTTTCACGTGAAACTGGCCAACTACAGGCTTTTTCCGATGCAGAAAAGGTGATTGCTTTATCGGCTAAAAATGGTACCGGACTGGATTTATTACGGGATGCTTTGTTGCAGCAAGTCGGCTGGCAGGGAGAAAGTGAAGGGCTATTTCTGGCCAGAACTCGTCATATTCAGGCGTTACAGCAGGCTCAGCAGGAGTTGATGTACGCCGGGCAGTGTCAGCATGATGAGATTGAATTATTTGCTGAACATTTGCGTCTGGCTCAGAATGCTTTAAATGAGATTACTGGTGAATTCAGTGCAGATGATCTGCTCGGGGTGATTTTCAGTCGTTTTTGTATTGGTAAATAGTATTTTTTCTAAAATGAAAACTGACTAAACAAGATGTTGGGCTGATGCAGGTTCAGCCCATTTTTCAGGATGTTTAATTCATTCTGATTTTTTTTATTACGCTTATTATTTACACAGTTATCAATGGTGTTGTTGAGCGGGTTCTCTTCGAATCTAATCTTTTCTTTATCCAATTATCTTTTTAAATGGTACGTTATATTTGTTTATCATTAATTTTTATACGGACAATGTGGAAATATATCTAATGATGTTGATATTCTGATTTGAGTGATATTGTCTGTATAAGGTGGTATGGTGGTTACAGTAAAATAAATCAGACCATTAGGTATTTATAGCTTTATTAAATCCTTCTCGACCATACGGAGACTAAGTTATCCACAGAGATCAACTGTACAGAAAGTAAGCAGTAAATTATGGTTGTGTTGTTATTGTTTTGGAAATAATTTGACGAAGTTTTTTTCTATCTACTTTGCCGATTGTGGTCATGGGAAGTTCATCTATTAAGATAATTTTTTTGGGCATCTGGTAACGGGCAATCTGGGTTTTTAACCAGTCTTTGATGGTGAATTCGTTTTGGTTGCTAGCTGGGTTTAACACAATAAAGGCTACCAGTCTTTGGCCGAATTCTTGGTCTGGAACACTGATTACTGCGGTATCAGTAATTTGCGGATGGTTGAGTAAGCTGTTTTCTAGCTCGAAGGGGTAAACGTTCTCGCCTGCGGAAACGATCATGTCATCGATGCGCCCTTGCAGGTAGTAATAACCAGCTGTATCTTTATAAGCTAAATCTCCGGTGCCGACCCAGCGCTTGCCTAAAGCAGACCAAGCGCATTTGATGTGAAGTTCACCTTGTGTATCGTTCGCGGTAGGGTTTAACAGTAGTTTGGCTGATAGCCCTTGCAGAGGTTTGCCAATTGTAGATGGCTGAATTGCCAGATCTTGAGGTGAGGCAATCATGCATACTCCGGCTTCGGAGGTGCCATATAAGTTAAATAATATTTTGCCAAGTCGATTTAATACCTGTGTAACCAGCGCTGGTGTAATCGGGGCTCCGCCGGTAATAATGCACCGTAGACTTTGCAGCTGTGTTTCGCAATAGTCCATCATTCTGGTTAACATTAATGGTACCAGTGTGACTACTTCGATTTGATTAGCGGCAATAAGCTGACAAGCTTTTTCGTGGTGAAAACGTCGGGTCAGAAATATGGTTGCACCCAGTAGCACGGACATGCATAAAGTGGCCATACCAAAGCCATGATAAATGGGAGTAGCAATATATACTTTTTTATATAAACTAAGATTTAATTGCACCAGTAGTTGAGAGAATGGGCTAAGGAAATTTTTTGCCCGACTGCTGCGACCAGCCAGTTTGAAGCGGCCAGTAGTGCCACTGGTGAGTACGGTTATTCTTGAGAAATGGGTGGGTTTGCGTTTAACTGGCTGAGGGTTGACCGGGGTGGTTAACAGTGAATGTACAGAAACCAGATGCTGGTGGTAAGTAGGCAAGGTTTTAACTGTGGGAAGTACGGTAATTTCCGGATCGTGAATAATCCAATCAAACTGGACGTCGTGATGAATACTTTGTAATTGGCTGGCAGATAATTCGGTATTTAACAAATAGATATCTGCGCCCAATGCGGCCAGTGCAAAAACGGTATGCACCTGAACAATGTGGTTGCTGGCCATCACGGCTATTTTTTGATGTGGTTTGATGGCGCAATGAATGGCCAACTGATCGGCCAAGTGGCGGGACTGAAGGTAAAGTGTACGGTAATCTATACAACTGTCTTCTGTATCAATTGCTGTCTGAAGCGGAGAAAGTTTCTGACGCACATACAGTAAAGCCATTAAATTCATGCCGTCTGTACGGATACTGTTGAGCAAATGCCAGATGCCTTGACCGGTTAATAACTGGCAGCGGTATAGGGCCTGTAAAGTTTTTAGCATTGTTTTCTCTTTACATAAAAATAATTTATTTTTTGCCAGATGGGATTGAACAATACTGAGGCTAATTGTGCCGGTATGGTCCACCATGGTTTGTAATGGCGTTTTCGGGTGAGTAATAATCGACAAATGATGTTTGCGGCCTGTTGTGGTTGTAATGTCGGGACGTGATCATAAAGCTTAGTTGGTTCGATCATTCGCGTTTTGACTAATGGCAGATATGCAGTGGATATTTTGATGTTTTGGTTTTCCAGCTCGGCAGAGGCGCAGCGCAACCACTGATCAAAAGCGGTTTTTGATGCCTGATAGGCAGCCCAGTTTACGGTAGGTGCCAACAGTACATTAATCGCGGAGACATTGATAATTTGTCCCAGAGTTTGTTGTAATTTAGGAATCAATGCCAGACACAGTTTAACCGGAGCAAAATAGTTTAACTGCATAGTTCTCTCAAAATCATGCAGGCGGTGCAATGATTGCATTATCGGGCGGCGAATGGAGTGACCGGCATTATTGATCAGGATGTCGATTTGATTATGTTCGATATGATTGAGAAAATGGTCTATCTGCTCATTGTTGCGCAGATCAATAGGAAATATTTCAATCTGAGCTTTTTTTGCGGATAACTGCTGTTGAATTGTCTGCAATTTTTCTGTGGTTCGAGCCAGCAGTATCAGACGACAATCAATATCAGCCAAAATATAGCTTAATGCTTCGCCTATTCCATAACTGGCACCGGTGATGATGATAGTTTTATGGTGTAAACGTTGTGCCAGTCGAGAAAAATCAGGTTTGAAGATAGGAAAAAGGACGTTACTTAGGAATGTATTTTGCACTTGCCGTTAACTGTTAATTTAATTGTATTAGTATAAAATTAACTATACATAAGTCAACATAAATAAAAAAGCGCATTCTATCTCTGTTGATAGCGGCGAGGTTGTTATTGACATGGAATAGATTTTTATTATTTGTCATTTGGTTTTGATGGTTAAGGTATTTTGCTGATAGCAGTTGTTAATTATATCTGTAGGCAGTTGTATAAAGAGGCGGTACCCAAATTTGAGTGTTAAAGAAATTAACCCACCCCCATTAAAATAAAATTTTATAAAAAATTGTACATACTATACATGATTTCTTATAAGCCTTATTGTATAAGGGTTTGTGCTATGTATAGTCTACATTTTAACTATATATAACTCTACATTCGAACTGTACATAATTCAGTGGTGTAAAAATTTTTTATTAGA
>CAMLPN010000067.1 GCA_946481965.1 uncultured Neisseriaceae bacterium
AACTTTATTATAGAAATAATAATGACTCATTAGAAAATAATAGTGATTCATCAGATTTGTGTAACGAATACGGTAATATTAATATTGTACTGCTTGATAATAATGAATTGATGATACCTTATAAAAATCAACTGTTTTTCTTTCATCGTTTATCTGATGAAAATGAAAAAAAACTCAATAATTTTTATAATAATGCGAAAGAGGTATATTTTCAACATAAAGAAATGGAAACGTATGAAGTTGACTATTATCACAATATGTCAATTTTAGATGTGTATGATGCAATGACAATGAGTTTTAATCCAGAATATAATTTTAGGGAAAAAATTGGGATAGGTGAAAATCGTTCGGTGACTTATGAAGATGAAGATACGAGAGTTGAAGTTGATTATAAATGGAAAGGAAAAAATAAATTAGAAGTAATACAGTATTTTGACGGCGGGGTAAGGTATTACATTTTTAAACAAAAAAAAAATGGGACCAAATTGACAACTATTCATTCTGCTGATTAATAAATGGATCCTATCCGCGTAGGGAGTCTAACCGAATTTAATTCTCATTATATAAAGTAATAAAATTGAAGAATATGAAAGTTATAAAACACGATCCTTTTATAAAATAGAAAAGGGATAAATATGTGTAAATCAGTTTAATTGTCAAAATTTGCACCATTTTTTATTGAAGAAAGAAACCTTATGAAGTTAGAAAAAATTTTTTTTAAAAATTATTATGGTGTTAGCTTCGTCAATAAGCTATGTTTATGCAAATGAATCACCTGAAATATGAGACCTCTTAAAATACTGACAGCTTTAGATGGTGAATCACTTTTTGAAGGAGAGCTTTTAATAAATATTCAGAAACTAAACTGATCTTAATCGATGGAAAATTAATAGTTGATAGAATTTGTATTATGCGAGTATAAAGATAGAAAGTGTCATCATGATTAGCATTGTTTTTATTGAAAAACACTAAATATAGAATTCTATAAAAAAAGATATGTATCACTTACAGCCTTTTTAGGTAAAAATCCTAAAATCCTATCCATTTTGATAACATAGTCAGCGGATATGCTGTCTTATAAATCCGAATTATGAAAGTAATAAAAGCCATTGTTACCAATGGCTATGCTTTGCTGCATTTAATCTGATATATGAACATCATTCTTATTCGCTGTTATGATTGATAACCTGATTAGTTAACAACCATAACCAGCTCACCAATACAAATGGCAGTGTTAATACGGGTATAGCATAAGGTTTCAGTATGGTAACCAATGCCGCCTGCGTAAAAACGGTAAGAATAATACCAAGCAGGATGTAAACCACTATTTTGATATCCTGTTTACCACTAAAAGTAACTAGGGTAATGGCAGTCAGTACGGCATTAAAAGAATACAGTCCTAAAGAAACGGCTTGAATTTTGGCTCCATACAGCAGGGCAATAACAATTGCCAGTGCAGAAGCCACAAAGGCATAAATAGTGATTTTTACTGAATTTACTGCCAAACCGATTAGAAAAAATACACCAGCCAGTATGCTGTTAAATAAAAATACCTCAGCAATACCAAGGATGCTGTCAGGAAAGATAAATATCGGGCTAAAATGGCTGGCTGAGGGTGCCATCTCGTTTGAAATAGGTACATTAAGGGCTGATAGAGAGGGGGCGGCCAGCAAAAATAGCCAGGTGAGCAAAATAAACGGGATGGTCAGGCAGGGAAGATACCACTGCTGCAATATGGTGCTGAATGCTTGTGTAATAAATACGGATAAACATGCAGCCAGTACGATACAACTCCACAGATACAGTGAATTTTCACAGAAAGTAGGTAGTGCAATACCGATTAAACAAGCATTAAAACCATATATCCCCTGTTGCCATGCCTTGCGATTAAGCCGATAAATATATGCCGTCAAATTGGCACAAATCACTGCCACTAAACTGGCTAAGCCGAGCTGCGGTTTGCCGGCAGCATAGCCACCAATCAGAACACCCGCAAAAAAAATCAGTCCAGATAAAGCGTTGTTCTGTAGCATGACCTGTCCATAGCTGCGTAACCCTACATCAATGAACTGACAGGTCAAATGAGTTTTGATGAGTTGATGCCAACGCTGGCTAATCGAGAGCCGCACCATTTATTTTCTCCTTAAGCTTTTATTCTATGTCATCATCAGGCTGCGGTAACATAACTTCGTTATAATAATGGAGTAGTTATAAGAAGTTCAATAATTGTTTACTGCCATTGAATTAGTAATTTAGTTTCATTGTTTGAATTCATTCAAATGTATCTGGGCAGGAGATAGAATATTTTGTATCAATATGCTTATATTCATTTGTATGTATTCGAAATCGAGTAATAGATGATTAATGAAAATTAATCAGTCACATTTTATGTATGATTATCATTTTTAGCAGGAAAACACTATGCAACCACAGTTTAATTCTGTTGGCTCACCATTCTTTTACGGGGTATTTATTACCATCGTAATTATAATGATTGCGATTGATATGCTTACCTTAAAAAAAGAAGGCGCGCATCGGGTGAGCAGTCGGGAGGCGCTGATGTGGACCATTGTCTGGATATCAGTCTCCTTAGGATTTGCTGTATGGCTATATTTTGAGCTACTGCATAATCCCGCTGCTGGTCATGATATAGCTATAGACTCAGTAATGGATTTTCTGACCGGCTATGTTTTGGAAAAATCGCTGTCAGTAGATAATATTTTTGTTTTTGTCCTGATTTTTAGCTATTTCAAAGTACCGGCGGAATATCAGCATCGGGTACTGCTTTTTGGTGTACTGGGGGCAATTGTATTGCGCGCCATAATGGTGGCACTGGGTGCCGTACTGGTGAGCCGTTTTAGTTGGGTACTATATCTGTTTGGAGTATTTCTGCTGTACAGTGGTATTAAACTTATGCTGCCGGAAAAAGAAAACCACAAAGGGCTAGAAGAGAACCCATTAATAAAATGGCTGCATAATCATTTCCCTGTCAGTGATCATCTAAATCAGGAAAAATTTTTTACTATAGACAATGGTCACCGTTTAGCCACTCCTTTGTTATTAACTTTAATAGTTATTGAATTAAGTGATGTGGTTTTCGCGGTGGACAGTATCCCAGCGGTTTTTGCGGTTACTACTGATCCATTTATAGTGTTTACATCAAATATCTTTGCTGTATTAGGACTGCGAGCCATGTATTTTTTATTGGCTAATGTGGTGGAAAAATTTGTTTATCTGAAATACGGTTTGGCGGTTGTGTTAAGCTTTATTGGTGTGAAAATGTTGGTAGTGAAGTGGTGGCATATCCCGTCATGGGCATCATTGGTTGTTGTTTTCTCGGCCTTATTGCTGGCGATGTTGGCCTCATGGTGGAAAAATAAACAGCAATCAGTCTGAGTAGGTACCGGATTTCAATACAATAACCCGGTATTTTACTCATATAGGTTTAGCGAGATATGAGTTACACCGGGTTGTTCTGCAAGTAAACTAAGTAATCAATTTAATTTATCAATAATTTCACTTACTCGCGCCACATAAATTTTTACTGTTTCAATATCGCCACGCGGAATTTCATTTACGCTTGCATCGGCCGGAGTTTGTACTAAAGCACCTACAGAACCACCTAATGTATTTACATCATTGCGATCTGCTTCTTTGGTATTAGCTGGTAATAACCCCAGACTAACCCAGATTCCGCCATGCTGCGAAGCCAGAGTTTGCATCCAGATGAGTGTTACCTGTTTGTCACCATTCATGCTAGAGCTATTCGAAAAACCACCAAATACTTTATTTTGCCAGCCTCTTTGTGCCCATATGGATGATGTAGCATCGGCAAATTTTTTAAATTGCCAGGGGACATTACCCATATAGGTTGGTGCTGCAAAAATAATTCCTTTAGCTTCATTAAGCTGTTGCCACTGGTCTTCATCCAGATCCCCATTTGCATCAATTTCTACTAACACCGCGTCAGTATCAGCCGCTGCAGCTTCGGCAATTTTAAGGGTATGTCCATAACCAGAAAAAACAACAATTGCTAGTTTACTCATATATTTATTCCTCTGTCAGTGATGGTACAGCAAATAATAAGTAATGGATGAGATGCTGACAAGCTAATTTTAGTGCAACATAGAAAGGTTGCTTCTTATCGCCTGTTTTATAAACAGGTATTATCTATATAGCATAATTTTATAATAAAATTATGCGAACGAGCAGACAAGGATAAATCAAACTGACATTCATTTTGATTAGTTCAGTTGCAAAATACCGATGTTGACATTAAATCGCCGAATCAGCCAGCCATTAATCAAAAGGTAATATTTTTTGCTATTATAAATTACTGTATAGTCTTTTCACCATTTTGGCGATAATACTGTTTATCGACATAGGGAAGTTAAATCTTGGTCGATTGCGAATGGATTTATAGATCGCAATTAATATACCTAATTTACTAACAACGCAGGAGAAAATATGAGTATTCAGCAGTGCAAGGTTACAGAAATATTGCGCACATTACCAGATGATATCGTTTTGGTTGCAGAAGAAATTGATTATCTGGATTGCCAGAAAACAGTCATTCCCAAAAATATGACTGCATATGATGCTTATAAAAAAATGACCAGTCAGCAGCCTAAATGGTTAGAAATACTGTTTACCCTCAGAGATCATATAGTAAAACTGGCTGGGGTGAGGACTATAAAAGGTTTTGCTGAATTGAATGAAGTAAAAAATGCTGATGGTAGTCCTGATACAGTGCATTTTTTTACTATACGTGAAAATAGCCCAGATAAATTAACGCTTACTGTGGAGGATTCCCATTTAGATGTTTGTCTATGTATGCGTATTGTTGCGGAAGACAATACGGATAAAAATACGCTGTATTTGGTTGCATCAGTAAAAAATCATAATTTTTTTGGAAAACTGTATATGTGTCCTGTTGCGCGACTGCATCCCATTATTGTGAAAAAACTATTTACCAATATCGTGTAAAAAATGAATGCAATGACTCATTGAATAAAAATTTAGCTGCTGACAATCTATAAAAATTAATCATAAAACATAATTAAAATAAATTATTGATATTTTTGTATTATTTTATATTCAATTAATTTATTTGATACACATATTAATATAGACCTACAAAAAAATGCATGCTTTTTGGCCTTCTGGACGAGGATAAATAGCACAATCGCTGGAAAGGTAATAGCATCGATAAGAATCACGTTTTAGGGCCACGTATTCAATAATCATGGTTTGTTTTTCATACAATTTACCAGTGGGATAATTTTGGTTGTCAGGCCCAGCTGGTAAATATCTACCAAACATAAATGCCTGTGGCTAGAGTGAAATAATTCTGTATTTTTGTGCTAAATATGGCTAAGTTATTAAACTTAATAAATATTTTGCGGTAAAGTGTCTTGGTGTGAATAACTGATGCTGTGATAACAGCCACAAAATATAAACAAAATTACAGGAGCCAGTATGTTAACCGTCATTGCTGCACCCACCAGTCAGGATTTTGCTAATCCACGTCTTAGTCAGGACTATACCCAGCCACAGTTTCTGTCACAAAGCGAACAATTGGTGAACTGCTGTCGCCAGCTTGATTTACACCAGCTGGAAGAAGTTATGCACATTAGTGAGCATCTGGCACAGATAACACAAAAACATTTTCATGACTGGCACCAGCCTTTTACACCGGAAAATGCTTTGCAGGCAATTTTTGCCTATAGTGGCAATATTTATAACAGTCTGGAAGTTAGTGAGTTGTCATTACATGAGCTTAATTATATGCAAAAAGCAGTTTGTATTCTTTCTGGCTTATACGGCATATTACGACCACTCGATTTAATTCAACCCTATCGTCTAAGTATGAATGTACGGCTGGAAAATCCAAAAGGTATCAATCTTTATCACTTCTGGCATGAAATTCTGACTGATTACCTTAATAAAACCGAAACTGATACCATTATTGATCTGGCTTTTGATAATTATTTTAAAGTTATTGATCAGGAAAAACTTCAGGCGCGTGTGATTAAACCAGTATTTCTAGATGAAAAAGCGGGCAAGTATATGAATGTCAATGCCTATGCTAAAGAAGCCATGGGTTTGATGACACGGTTTATCGTCCAAAATAAACTTGATTCAGCCAAAATGTTGCATGAATTTAATGAGCGTGGCTATCAGTTTATGGCTAATGAATCCAGTGATCATGAACTGGTGTTTAAACGTTCTGAAAAAACCGCACAACAATACTAGCATTAATCGAAAAACTGGTCGATAAATATAGACGTAACAAATGCGATTTATCTATGCATAAAAAAGTGGTACTTGGTGTAAAATTCGGTACAATCGCCGCTTTACCCTAGCAGAGGTCTAAATATGTCAGAAGCAACACAAATTTGTCCACAATGCGCCAGTGAACAAAATTATTTTGATGGCACCTTCACAGTTTGTCTGGAGTGTGGTCATGAATGGGATGCGGATAGCGCGAATAGTTCAGAAGAGTTGGTGGTTAAAGACAGTAACGGCAATCTCCTTGCAAATGGTGATGATGTTATCCTGATTAAAGATCTTAAACTTAAAGGCAGCAGTTCTGTCCTGAAAAAAGGCGCTAAAGCTAAAGGTATTCGTTTGGTAGATGGTGACCATGAAATAGACTGCAAAATTGACGGTATAAAAATCATGCTTAAAGCATGTTTTGTTAAGAAAGCCTGATTAAATAGTCTCTATCAGTAACCAATGCATAATAAAATCCGTCTGCTGCATTATTGCTAGCAAACGGATTTTATCAATTAGAGTAGTAAAAAATTTATCCGCCCAATTATTGGTGAGCAGAAATTATTTTTTATCGTTTGAGAGACTTGGGTCAACAACGGCATAAACGCGGTTATCCAGATTTTCTGCGCTGATTTTCTGAATAATAACATTTGCCAGTTCTGTGCGATGAATATGACCATGTACCTCTTGCTGGTAATAACACTCTGCTTTACCCGTGATTTCGCCATTAAGCAAACCACCGGGACGCAAAATATTATAATTTAACGAACTGGTTTGCAGCCAAACCTCAGCCAGTGATTTTTCCCGCAGCGCTTGACCAAAAGCTTGTTTCGCCCGATCAGACATGGTAGTCCACGAATCACCGCAGCCCAGTGAAGTGACCAGTAGCATTTGTTTAATACCGATATCTTCTGCTGTATCAATAATCAGGCGATGGGCATCGTAATGAACACTGGCGGAACCACCAAGGGTGGAAACAATCATTGTGTCAGTGCCAGCCAGCTCACAAATTTCCTTTATTTTGGCTTCATCAGTGGCATCACCAACTAATGTAATCACTCCTTGCTGGTTTAACTGTTTGGCAAAGTCAGCATTGCGCACCAGAGCAACACAGCGCCACTGAGATGGTTGCTGTAAGGCCAGTTGCAACACTTGATAGGCTGTGCCCATTTTGGGACTTACCCCAAACAGCAGTAAAGTTTTCATTGCATTCACCTCAGGCCTGTTTTACGCTTTGTGCCAAACTTCTGAATTTATCTAACTGATCGGCTTTTAACTGACGTTTCTCATCTCGTCCGACAAAAATCTTGAACATTGCCTCGCCGTTTTTATTCAGAAAAATAATTGAGGCAGTAGCCATTCGCATAAAATTACGTTCCACAAAAGCGATATGCAAGCAATTTTCCGCACGGATATGGCCACCCAAAGCGTGTTTGTGGCGCAAATTAAAATAACCAGCGCCATGCTTGCCCACTGGCAATTCACCAGAAAATTCCGCAATAATGTCTGCTGTATGCACCAAAAAGGTAATATCACCCCAAGTTGTGACTTCCTGCCAAACGGTCTCAAATTGGCTACCATCAGTTATGATGGCATCTGGAATCGCAGCAATGACTTCTGTCATCGTAGCCTGATATTGTTGCGCTATCTGTTCCAATGTGCCTTCAGGATTAGTTTGCATAAAAATTTTAAGATCTACTGATTGTTCAGACATCATCATTCCCTTAATTAAATTGTCTTAATTGAGCACCAAAAATTCACGACGCAGCAGCATGCGGATGACCAGCTTTGCCGGACTTGTGCATTTGCATAATCATTTTCTCCTGTATTTTCAGATATTCAGGATTATTTAATTGTAATAATACTTGCTGTAAGGCTTGTAACAGATTACTGGACCAGAAACGACCGGAAGGTGTCAAACGTAAACAGCGATTATCGTTTTCCAGCAGACCATTTTGTTGCCATTGTTCAATAAGAGGATCCAGCAATGCACTTTGATCCGTTAATGCCGGTAAATCAACTCTTCCTTTTTCAATACCAGCCTGTAACTGATGCAACCAATTACCCAGTAATGATTTACCTGTAAGCATCATCAGTGGCTTTTTGCCTTGTTTTAACTGAGCATAATATTCGGTCAGTTCACGGTGGAGCATGAAAGACTGACCGTCCAGTCTGCCACCAGCGCCAGAGCCAAAAGCAAAAAAATCAACTCCCTGTTTAATCAACAAGTTGTATAAATTACGTTCACGGGTGGTTTTTGCCCAATGACTATTACTAAGCTGCATCCAACCACGACGGTACAGGAAGTTTTCCCCTTGCAAATAGAAATTACATTTATCTCTTACTGAAGGTAATTCCAGCTGCTTATTTTCCACGCGTTTGGCTAATGGTGTGCTCGACAATAGATTTAGAGCATATAGATCAACTCCGTCTAATGGCAAACTATCTGCCAACTCCAAATCTTTTTGCCAGCTTTGTGGTGTTTGTCCGGGTAAACCAAACATCAGGTCACAAACCAGTGCTACGCTGTCTTTACGGGCAATGCGTTCAAACGTTTCAATAATCTGCTCACCGGTTGATATCCGTCCCAGTTTCTGACGAATAGCAGTATCAAATGTCTGAATGCCAATTGAAAAGCGATTGGCACCCGCATCAATATAACTGTCTGTTCTTGCCTCATCGAAGTCAGTAATACGTCCCTCAATGGTAATCTCACAGTCTGGTGCCAGTGGTAAAGACTGTTTCAGCAAGGTAATCACTCGTCCGAGTTGACCGGCAGGCAGCGCAGACGGCGTACCACCACCAAAATACACTGCATGAATCGGCGCTGCCTGTAGGGCAGGGTTGTTCATTTCTAACTTAATTTCTGTTAGCAGTGATTCAATATATGCTTCAGTATCGGATTTGCGCAGCAGATTCTGGTAAAAACCA
>CAMLPN010000068.1 GCA_946481965.1 uncultured Neisseriaceae bacterium
ATCATAGAGAATTTTCTACTTTCTTGCTGTACTATTTTAGGGGATAGTTACAGAGATGCCAACTTCAGCTTCTTTTAAAATAGAAACAATTTGATGCTCTGATAGTTTTTCATATTGAAATTTTCCTTAAAAATATCATAGAGAATTTTCTACTTTCTTGCTGTACTATTTTAGGGGATAGTTACTCATTTTTGGATAAAACAACATCAATCTATCTAGACATAGTTATAGACTTTTCTGGAAAGATTCAACGAAACATTTTAAAATTAAAATTCTCTTTATATTTTAATACCCTGTTCATTGTGAATGAATTTGATTTTATTCGTAAATATCTGCATCGTCAGCAGCAAGATAAGCAACTAATTTTGGGTATCGGTGATGATGCGGCTATCATAAGACCACGTAGTGGCTATGATCTGCATTTCAGTGCCGATATGCTGGTAGGAGGAACACATTTTTTTCCTGATGTAGCACCGGCAGATTTGGCTCATAAGGTATTGGCTGTTAATTTATCAGATATGGCTGCTATGGGTGCCACACCACGTTGGGCTTTACTCAGTGTGGCATTGCCTGAACTAAATAAAGATTGGTTAGCCGCATTTTGTGATGCTTTGTTTGCTCTAGCTGCACGTTTTGGTGTGAAACTGATAGGTGGTGATACGACTAAGGGCAATTGGGTTTTTAATGTCACTATAATTGGTGAAACACCTTGCGGAAAAGCGTTACGGCGCGATGCAGCCAAAGTTGGAGATGATATCTGGGTAACTGGTCAACCTGGTTTGGCTGCGGCTGCTTTAGATGTACACTGGGGAAAGGTTGTTTTGTCCGAACCAGTATTTGCTCTGTGTGAAAACAAAAGGCTACGTCCAGAGCCACGCGTGGCATTGGGGCAGGAGTTATTACCATTAGCACATGCAGCGCAGGATATATCAGATGGACTAGCACAAGATATAGGCCATATTCTGAACGCTAGCGCTGTTGGCGCAGAAATTAATGTTGACTTGATTCCAACCCTATCTGCCCTAAAACAACAATCTACTGTAACGTTATCACAGCTAAGGCAATGGATATTAGCTGGTGGAGATGATTATGAACTGGTATTCACTGCTGCACCTACTCAACGTAAGGCAATTTTAGCAGCAGCGCAAAAAGTATCTGTAGAGGTAACTCGAATAGGGGTTATTACTACAACTGATCAATTACACTTATATGATCATAAAGGTAATGTAATACAACTACGTCAACGAGGATTTGATCATTTTGGCTAATTCTGAATCAACCATTTCTCCTGTTACACCAACATGGCGTTGGCTCTGTAAGCACCCTATTTGTTGGCTGGGTTTTGGCTTCGGTACTGGATTAGCACCGAAAGCACCAGGCACGTTTGGTACGCTACCCGCATTGCCTTTGGCTGCTTTGTGGCTACAACTTGGGTTGCCTTTATGGTTGAATATTTTGTTTGGTGTGATCCTTTTTCTGGTAGGAATTCCCATTTGTGATCTGACAGAAAAACGATTACAACGACAGGACTATGGTGGAATTGTTTGGGATGAAATCGCAGCCATGATGCTGATTTTATTCTGTATACCATGTGATTTTGTGTGGTGGGTAGTTGCTTTTGCAATATTTCGTTTTTTTGATGCTTTAAAACCTTGGCCGATTCGCTGGTTTGATGCACGTATTCATGGTGGATTGGGAATTATGCTGGATGATATTATTGCTGCATTATTTAGTCTGATGGTTTTATTATCTGCAGTGTGTTTTTTCAACTGATCATTGACAGTCATTTTGATCTGTAGCGGATAACCGGAGTATTTGACAACATCAGTATATGTTATGATGTAGTGGAGCATCGCTAAACAATACTGGTCAGAATATTGGTAAGACGGAATTGAAAAGGAAAATGTATGAATAATCAGCTTTGGTTATATGTGTCAATTGCGTTGATTATAGGATTTGTAGCCGGATTAGGGCTAATGTGGTTAATTATGCGAAGTAATCAGAATGAAAAAAAACGCCAGCAATATGAAGCTGTCAAAGCCAGCTTTGACCAATATCGTCAACAGGTAGACCAGCATTTTATTGATACTGCCAGTGCAGTGGATGAAATGAATCGCAGTTATCAAAAAGTATTGCAGCAATTAAGTGCAGATGCACGCCAGTTAATGGAGCACAGTACTATGCAGGAACAGCTTAGTCAGCGCGCCGATAAAAGTGTAACTATGGCATTTCTGACAGAAACGGATATTGGTGAGAATCAGTCAGATGTAACCGACATACCTACTTATACAGATGTTATTGCGGCAGAAGTTGTTCCTATTAATGGACTACCAGATCAGGTGCCGGATCGTATTGGGCCTAATGCCGGTAATCGTAACGAACATTTAAACAAATTCAAATCTGGTGGACGACATGGCCCATTTTCTAGTAAAGCTAATCATCAATCAGAAAATAAATGATCAGAATTTAATCATTTTTGCTTAAACACAGGCTGCAATATTTACATGATTGCAGCCTGTGTGTTTATTGGATTAACTTAAAAATTCAATCCCCTGAGATTGCTTTAATCTTTGTTTAATTAACTTTGGTAGCAAGGGATGAAAATACCAGTGTTGTTGATCCAGACGAATACAGCCAGCTTGTAGTTCAATCTGCACCGAATCAGCGGTAATGCAGTTAGATTCAGTAATGCGCAAATGGTGCCATTTGCCCCATTCACATACGGGAAGACGTGGCGCATAATGCAAAATTCGTTGGTTCTGTGTATTCATTTCTTTATCTAGGCGGCAATGGCCATTACATAGATGTGCAGCTTGCTTTGGGCAAGGATCATTGTGGCTAATGCTTTGCGGCAAAATATCCAAATTGGCAGGACATAAATCATATTGGCGTGCCCATGCTGCTACTGCACGTTTCGCTGCACGTGGGTGCAAAAATAAACCATACGGAGCCTGCGATAAAATTTGCGGTTTTAATTTGACCACTCGCGCCTGAAGTTGTCCACGCTGATCTGGCATGAAAGCAACAGTATACCAGTTTGATGCTGCATATGATTCGTCGACGTAATTGCTTGCATCTGGATTTTGCTGTAGATAACGACCCTGTAATAGAAAGGCATGCGATAAACTAATGGCGGGAATAAATTGAAAAGCAGTAGCCTGACGCCAATTTTTCTGTGCTTGTTTATGTTGCAACTGAGCGATGGTATCAGTAAAAGCTCGTGCCTTAACCTGTACGATATTCTTGTTCAGCTTGGAAAAATGCCAAATCATGACTCCGGGATCATCAGGCAAGGCATATATTTGCTGATGTAGGCCGGGACTAAGCCACTCGGGTAAATAACCTGGTCGAATCAACTGTTGCCATTGCTGTAACCAAGAATCGCTGCTCGTTTCACGCAGACTACATTGAAGAAATTTTGCTAAAGCAATAACATCCCCCATAGCACGATGACGATCGCTGCTGTCCATCATAATGCCGAAACGTTCAATAATCACATCTAAATTATGTTTAAAAAATTGTGGATATAATTTGCGTGAAAAAGGTACTGTATCCAGAGTTAATGCAGCAAAATTAAGCTTAACCCGCGCAAAGGCATTGCGCAGAAAAGTATAATCAAATCGACTATTGTGAGCTATGAGTAGATGACCGCGTAACAGAGGTAACAGCTCTGTCGCAATTTCCGCAAAAGCCGGTGCACTCTGTACCATTGCATTAGTGATACCAGTAAGTTGGGTAATAAATTCGCTGATGGGCTGTTGTGGATTTACTAACCATTGATGACGGCTAATTTTGCCCTCATGAAAACGTAAAATAGCAATTTCAGTAATACGATCCAGCTCAAAATGACCGCCGGTAGTTTCCAGATCAATGATTGCTACAGGCAACGGCAGCGTAAATAAAACTGTTGCTAGCTCAGCAAGCGCCACGGTGTCATTTTCATCAATAATGCTCATTATGCAAACAATAAATGCAAAAAGAGAGTGAATTTTATAGCAAAATACTTATTTGTATAGATACTTGCAATGATAAACATATTACCGACAACCATTTTATGATGATCTTACTGCTTCAGACCGAAATTATTTGCCGTTAAAACAGCTAATTGCTTTTAAATAGTCATTTAAGCAACGACTAATATTGACAGTTAGAATATAGTTTTCTATACTACACATCTTTCACGCACCCGTAGCTCAGTTGGATAGAGTATCTGGCTACGAACCAGAGGGTCGGGCGTTCGAATCGCTCCGGGTGCACCATCAAGTTAAGGCGCCCATCGTCTAGCGGTTAGGACATCGCCCTTTCACGGCGGTAACAGGGGTTCGATTCCCCTTGGGCGTGCCAATATTTAAAAACCAGCTTGTAATAGCTGGTTTTTTTATCTGTATCGTTGTTGTTAATATTAATCTTCTGCGTATGGAGAATTGCCGTATAGCTAAAACGATAATAATCCATCTTTTTTGCTAACGATTGAAAAAATCAACATAAGAATATTGTGAAATTCTGAAAATACACCTTATTAGTATTTTTTGAGCAAAAATTTACTCTTCAGAATTATGTATTCATATTGTATCAATATGATAATAGTCTATATGGTTATTCTTAGGATTGGGTTGTAATCTGCACCTATTTGCAATTTATTTTAATTTTATTGATTTGTTATTATTTGGCCAGATAGGCGCACCCTTCAAAAATTTTTCCCTGATAGTCAATATAAATTTCATAAATTGAAGTCGGTTGAGTCGCACTTATCTCACAAGACGCTTTTTTATTCACTCTCCGGATGAAGCCATAAATATTATCATGAGAATGAAAAAAGGCCACAAAGTTGTGTGTTAAAGAAGAGTTTTTCAGATCAATGACAATATTTGTTGACCCTTCCTTTTCTGAAAATTGCAATTGATTTTGATCAATTTCGGCTTCCCAGAATGGTTTGTAACCCTTTCTTGCATATGCATAAAACCTGATTGAATTTTGAGTTAGTTTATTCCAGAAATCAGATGGTGAAAGCATATCTATTTGCGTCATTTTTTGCTTAGTGGAAATATTTATCCATTCTGTGGATCCGTTACCAGTATTAAGAAAAGTTTCTTCTTGGTTATAAGTAGTTCCTAAATATATATGTTCCTTACCATAAGAATCGATAAATACTTCCTGAGCTATGATTAGCTGAGGAAAGAATGATAATATCAGCCATAATAGTTTTATCAGCTTCATTTTGCTTTTCCCTGTTTTTTATAATACTTTTATCTACTTTAATAGTATTATGAATTATTTTTATGGTTACAAAATCCGTTTATTTATGGAACCATATTGTATCAATATGACATTAGTCTATATGGTTATTCTTAGGATTGGATTGTAATCTGCACCTATTTGCAATTTATTTAATTTTATTGAATTGTTAGAGTTTGTCCAGATAGGAACACCCTTCAAAAATTTTACCCTGATAATCAATATAAACTTCATAAATTGAAGCCGGCTCATCCAGACTAGCCTCGCAAAATGCTTCTGTACTTACACTGCGGATGAAGCCATAAATATTATCATGAGAATGAAAAAAGGCCACAAAGTTGTCTGTTAAAGAAGAGTTTTTCAGATCAATAACAATATTTGTTGACCCTTCTTTTTCTGCGATAAATTGCAATTGATTTTGATTAATTTTGGCATCCCAGAATGGTTCGTAACCACTTGCATGAAAACCGATTGAATTTTGAGTTAATTTATTCCAGAAATCAGATGGTGAAAGTATACCTGCTTGCGTCATATTCTGCTTAGTGGAAATATTTATCCATTCTATGGATCCGTTACCAGTATTAAGAAAATTTTGTTTTTGGTTCTGAGTACTTCCTAAATATATATATTCCTTACCATAAGAATCGGTAAACACTTCCTGAGCTATGATTAGCTGAGGAAAGAATGATAATATCAGCCATAATAGTTTTATCAGCTTCATTTTACTTTTCCCTGTTTTTTTTATAATACTTTCATCTACTTTAATAATATTGTGAATTATTTTTTATGGTAAAAAATTGTTTATCTATGCTAAAGTCATATAATTTGATATTTAATTTCGCTAACTTGGTCACGATAATATCTTATTAACTAGATCTGTTACATCTTTTCAAAATCATCTAACTAATTACTGTTCTTGCTATTTTTTTGAAGATTCACCAGTATAACAAGTTATTTAATTAACAAAGTTAAAATCGAAATTAGCTCTTAGTGCTGGCAACATTAATTTCATTATTTTTAATAGTATGTGCTTAAGTTTAGCAAAAAAGCATGTCACTTGGGTGAAAATAATGTTTGAATGTTGAATAGTGCATATAACTTCATGCACGCATGAAAGTATTACTTTTTCTAAGAAATGTTAAATTTTGGTATTAAAAAATTTTGCCATTCTTTTTACTAAGAGAAAAAGAAAATATAGAGACGTAATTACTGAAAAATCAGCTACAAATAATGAAAAGACGAGTTGTACTTAAGGGAAATAAAACTATTGAGGATAATGAGAGGAGGGTGACGAGCCAAACCCCCGGCACTGGTCGCTTTAAGATGGGCTGCTTGCTTCCGCACCTGACCCGTTGTCCTAAATAACCATGCGGGGAGACCCGCCACAGAAGCGCATTATACTGATAATCGCGACATTGCCCAACTATTTTTTTATGAACCAGTAGCATTATTTGATCAATGCATATCACTGGTAGCAATATAATTTATGCATTAATTTAAAATATTCAGATATTTAATCGCATATAATCTGTAGTGATCAAAATAAAAATCGTTCCAACTATCCGCTACAGGAGATAAAATCTTCGCAAAAACTGGCCTATTAATCCCTGACTCTGAGTCTTAACTATTAAACTAATAAAACATTATTTACACAGTCAGCAAACCCGATATGCGAAATTGCTGGCAATTTAATTGTGATGTTCAGTATTAAAATACAATAATATAATTACTCAGATCTCAAATAAGTTTTGGCGGTTCATTACTATAATTGAACGGGTAATTAAATTCTGATTTTCAACTCTTGAGCACCAAAATTACGCTGTAACAAAGCGCATTGGGGATGGTTATGACGGCTGAAACGGCGGGTGCGACCAGGAATTTGCTGGCAATCAATAGTTATATCTTTACTATCTTGAGATTTATTGGCCCGATTGTTTACTTTATTCAGAGTTGATTTGGCTCTGCGTTGAGATGTCGCGGTAGAGGTATTTTCTCCCGCTACTTTGGGTAGTTTGTCTGCTTTGTCTTCCGATACAGCTTCTCCCCACCAGCGTGGTTCAAAGCCTTCAATACGTTCTATCGTCAGATCATTACCAGTAAGTTCTTTAATAGCATTAAAAATCTTCTGCTCTTGCTCATCCATTAATGAAATAGCGATACCTTCTGCGCCGGCACGTCCGGTTCGACCAATACGATGTACATAATCTTCAGCATTCAGCGGTAATTCATAATTGATAACAAATGGTAGTTCAGCGATATCCAGACCACGGGCAGCTACATCGGTAGCAACCAGTACTCGCAGGCTTCCTTCTTTAAATTGAGACAGTGTTTCCAGTCGTGTTTGCTGTGATTTATCTCCATGGATTGCCTGAGCACTAATACCACGGCGGTTTAGTTCACGATTTACCTGATCAACACTTTGTTTGGTATTACAAAATACAATTACCTGAGCAATATCCAGATCGAGAATTAAGCGTTGCAATAAGGCGCGTTTGCGACCATTATCTAAAGCGATAATGTGCTGTTCCACATTAGCTGACGTGGTATTTTGTGCCGCAACTTGAATTTCCTCCGGCTGGTGCATAAAATCCTGAGCGAGCCGCTGAATGGCAGGTGCAAAAGTGGCAGAAAACAGTAAGGTTTGACGTTGTGCTGGCAGCATCTGCATAATTTTGCGGATATCATCTATAAAACCCATATCCAGCATTCGGTCTGCCTCATCCAGAACCACAATTTCTACTTTGTTTAGTTGGATATTTTTTTGTTGTACGTGATCAAGCAAACGTCCAACTGTGGCAATAACAATCTCGCAGCCCTGACGTAAATCCTGTTTCTGAATCTCCATATTCATCCCGCCAAACAGCACAGTCTGACGTAAAGAAAGATTTTTCAGATAACTCTGTACATTCTGATCAATCTGGTCAGCCAGCTCACGGGTTGGTGTCAGTACCAGCATACGCACAGGATGCATTGCCGGAGATGTACTGGTATTAGCATAGCGTTTCAGTCTTTCCAGACTGGGCAACATAAAAGCAGCAGTTTTACCTGTTCCGGTTTGCGCGGCAGCCAGTAAATCCATACCGGCTAGTGCTCTAGGAATAGCAGCCTGTTGTATCGGAGTAGGTGTGTGATAGCCCTGCTCAGTCAGAGCAGATACAATTTCTTCAGATAAGCCTAAACTGGCGAAAGTACTCATATAATTATCAGGTCCTCAGTTGCCTTAATAACAAATGAATACAGACAACTGTTACAAATAAGATGGAATAAATACAATATTCAGAGCAATATAGTGTATCATTTTATTGAACACTTATTGCATTTGCTGTTAATGCAGTCTGCACAAATAAATATTTGTAAAAAATTTTCCCTACGAAACTATCATTGTTGTCTGCATATTACTTATAATGGGCAATTGCGCCACAAATCACAAACACATTGATTGTTAAGTTCAAATAGTTTCAATAACTAAACTTTTGCTAAACACCTGAGCATACGCTTATGCGATAATCCGCGTATCAGGTTAATTATTATAGTAAGTGAGTAATTTAATGTCAGATGAAAAAAGTAAGGCTTTGGCTGCGGCACTGGCGCAGATAGAAAAGAATTTTGGTAAAGGTTCCA
>CAMLPN010000069.1 GCA_946481965.1 uncultured Neisseriaceae bacterium
AGACCCCGGATTCTGATTCCGGTATGCGTAGGTTCGAATCCTACCTCCCCAGCCACAGAAAAATAAGCGTGTAAGTCTACTTACACGCTTATTTAATGTATTAACAATGGCAAAATTAGCTTAAATACGGAAGTTAGATAACAGAAGTGGTATAATTCGCACTACGCCAGACCTGAGCATAATATTGGGTCACACCAAACCAATTTAATCTAGTCCGCAGGACTATAGCTTAAATTGAAACATAAGGCGGAAATGAATTACACAGTATTAAAGCTGAATACTTTTATATTGTGCGAAATATTGATTTATCGTGATGCATATTGTTTTATCACTGGATATAGCTTATTAAAGCAAATGGGGTAGTAATGATGTTTGATACCACTGGTATCAGCAATTAATGATAGTGGCCAGATAAAAGCTGGCTAATTGGGCAGGATTGCTTTAGCAATGCTGATTATTCGAATCAGTAATTTTGGTAAAAATGTCAGATTTAAAGTTTTATAACGGCAATCTTTCATGACTAATATAAAGTGTTCGATTAATGTTAAATCTACCTCATGCAAATTACATTAAATCTAAACAAAACTTAGGTACAGAAGAAATGGCTGCATACGATAGTTTGATGGTGTTTACTGGTAATGCCAATCCGGCATTGGCTGATAATGTTGCCAGACATCTTGATATATCTTTAGGACGTGCTTCAGTAGGCAAATTTTCCGATGGTGAAATAGCAGTAGAGTTACTCGAAAACGTCCGTGGGCGCGATGTATTTATCGTACAACCGACCTGCTCACCAACAAACGATAATCTAATGGAAGTTCTGACCATGGCCGATGCACTCAAACGAGCTTCGGCCGGACGTATTACCGCTGCCATACCTTATTTTGGTTATGCACGACAGGACCGTCGTCCGCGTTCCGTTCGCGTCCCCATTTCTGCCAAACTGGTAGCCAACATGTTGTATTCTGCTGGTATTGATCGTGTACTTACAGTGGATTTACATGCTGATCAGATTCAGGGCTTCTTCGATATTCCGGTAGATAATATTTATGCTACTCCCATTTTAGTCAATGATATTGAAAAACAGCGTATCGAAAACCTTACTGTAGTTAGTCCTGATATCGGTGGTGTTGTACGCGCACGTGCCGTAGCTAAAACCTTAGGTACAGATCTGGCCATCATTGACAAACGTCGTCCGAAAGCCAATGTTGCGGAAGTAATGAACATTATTGGCGAAGTTCAGAACCGCACCTGCCTGATTATTGACGATATGATCGATACCGCCAATACCCTATGTAAAGCAGCTTCAGCCCTAAAAGAGCGCGGAGCCGAACGTGTACTGGCCTATGCAACCCATCCGGTGTTTTCCGGTGCAGCTATCGAACGCATCGCTTCTTCAGATATTGATCAGGTTGTCATTACCGATACCATTCCTTTGTCAGACGAAGCACGCAACTGTAACCGTATTCGTCAGGTAAGCATTTCTGGCCTGTTAGCAGAAACAGTACGACGTATCAGTAACGAAGAATCCGTGTCATACCTCTTTAATGAGGATGTGGCCATACCGGGAGCATTATTTCTCCCGTAACAACCAAGCCGTCTTAAGCTGGTCGCGGCCGATGACGGCGTTATTAACCTTGGAGTAGTAAATGTCATACGAAATCAAAGCAGAAATTCGTGAAGCACAGGGCACTGGTGCGAGCCGCCGCCTGCGTCGCGAGGGTAAAGTACCTGCCGTTCTTTACGGTGAAGGTACAGAACCAGTAGCCATTACCGTAGATCACCGTACCCTATGGTATGCACTGGAAAAAGAATCATTTCACACAGCAATTATCAAACTTGATGTGAATGGAAAAGAGCACAACGTAATCATCCGTGATTTCCAGATGCACCCATTCAAACAACAAGTGCAGCATATTGATTTTCAAGCAGTTGATGCGAAAAAACCAGTTAATATCAAAGTACCTTTACATCTGGTTAATGCTGCTATCTCTCCAGCTGAAAAATTACAAAGTGGTCGTGTTTCTCTGTTGGCTACCAGCGTAGAAGTTACCGCTTTGCCAAAAGACATTCCTGCTGTGTTAGAGTTGGATGTGGCTACCATCAGTGCGGGTGAAATCCGTCATTTGACTGACCTAGTATTCCCAGCCGGCGTTACCAGCGTTGCCTTAAACCGCAATGAAAATCTGGCCATTGCTTCTGCAACCGGTAAAAAAACAGCATAATTCTGCAAAAATAACTGATTAGATAGCTTTGTATTAGCAATTTAATTAATCAGATTATTAACAATGAGAGCTGAATTCTCTTCACAGAATTCAGCTCTTTTTGCTTTATCCATAACGCTTAATCCATAAATCAAAACATCGAATATTTAAACTAAATATTAATTTTTTAGAATAATTCAGAATAACTCAGGATTAAACGGATCAAATAGCCAATTTTAATTTATAGTTATACGAAAAAATGAAAAATAAAGAAACACATCAGCATTAATGCAGACAATATAAGATAGATAATAAATCAAGATCTATGAAAAAAAGATTTCGAATATAAACAGAAATCATCGCTAAACAATACCTAAACTTTCTATCAAACTAACCTAAACCTATAAAGATTAATTATTAAATAATAATTTTTATAATAACTGAAATGACAGATTATAAACTTAATTGAATAAAGAATACCTTTTAATAAAAAAGGGTAACCATTTTATTCAGTTTACATAACATCTTGGCTGGCAATTATTTTAACAACTATGGATATAGACATCATAAATCTTGTCACTAATCAATTCAGATAGAAAATCAGCAGCAAATAACTATAAAAAATCCATAGCTTCATAACAAAGAAACCTAAACAATAAATATATACAACTAATAAAAAAACCTGAATATCGATAAAGATACACAGGTTTTTGATTAAATAATGACAACTTATTTTACTGTAGCCAGTGCCAGATCATAATCTGGTTCAGTAGCAATTTCTGCAACCAGCTGGCTGTGCAAAACCTGATTATTTTCATTCAATACAATAACTGCACGGGCGCAAAGACCGGCCAATGGTCCAGAAACAATGTTCACGCCATAATTATCTTTGAATTCCGGATTGCGGAACGTAGACAGCGTATGGACATTTTCCAAACCTTCTGCGCCACAAAATCGTGCCTGAGCGAAAGGCAGATCAGCTGAAATACATAAAACTACCGTATTTTCCAATTTAGATGCTTCGTCATTAAAACGACGAACAGAAGTAGCACAGATACCGGTATCGACACTGGGAAAAATATTCAGAATTTTATATTTTCCGGCAAAATCGGCCAGAGAGACATTATTTAATTCAGCATTAACCAGAGTAAAATCCGCTGCCTGACTACCGGTTTGCGGAAACTGTCCTTTGACTTCTATCTGATTACCTTTTAGTGTAACTGTACTCATATATTGTTCCTTTGATGGTGTTAATAATGTGTCAAGTTATTGTGACCGATAGTATTGATACTGTCAAAATTTATTCAGAAAACCCTGTCATTTAACCTGATATCAATAAATAAATATTGATAAATAAACTGATATTACTTACTGATAGCACATATCATCATATAAATTTATGAACACAATTATTTTATTTTTTTCTCCGATAATGTTCAAAATCATAGCGAATACCATTTTGACTGCTGCTATGAGCTGTTGAACTGACTAATTGCCATTCTTCAGCAGTAATATTGGGAAAAAAAGTATCGCCCTTAACACTGATATGAATTCTGGTAAGACGCAGATCGGTAGCAAAGGGCAACGCATAACAATAAATTTGTGCTCCGCCCATAATAATAATTTCCTCGCTACCTGCAAGCTGAGAAATCGCTTCTTCCACACTGGCAACACATTGTGCACCCGGAAGCTGCAAATCATTCTGCCGGCTGACCACCAGATTAGCGCGTCCGGGTAAAGGCTTACGTGGTAAAGAATCCCATGTTTTACGACCCATTACCACCGGCTTACCTAACGTATATTGCTTAAAAAAAGCAAAATCTTCCGGTACATACCAGGGAATAGTGTTTGACTCACCAATACAATTATTATCCGCCAACGCAGCAATTAAAGTAACTTTAGTGTTCATGGCTATACCGCCACTGGTGCTTTAATATGAGGATCAGGGTCATAACCCGTCAGCTCAAAGTCTTTAAACTGAAATGCAAATAAATCCGTTACCTCAGGATTGATTTTCATTACTGGTAACTTTTTCGGCGTCCGGCTTAACTGCAGCTTTGCCTGCTCAAAATGATTACTGTATAAATGCGCATCACCAAAAGTATGGATAAATTCGCCCACTTGTAAATTACAAACCTGAGCGATCATCATCGTAAGCAAAGCATAGCTGGCAATATTAAATGGAACGCCCAGAAAAATATCAGCACTGCGCTGATAAAGCTGACAGGAAAGCTTGCCATTTACCACATAAAACTGAAACAGAGCATGACAGGGAGGCAAAGCCATCTCATCTACCAGCGCCGGATTCCACGCCGACACAATCAGGCGACGGCTATTCGGATTAGTTTTAATCTGTTCAAGCAAACCACTGATCTGGTCAATATGGCGACCATCTGGAGCAGGCCAGCTGCGCCATTGATAGCCGTAAACCGGACCTAAATCCCCGTTTTCATCTGCCCACTCATCCCAGATAGAGACATTATGCTCATGTAAATACTCAATATTAGTATCACCGCGTAAAAACCACAGCAATTCATAAATAATCGAACGTAAATGTAATTTCTTAGTTGTTAGCACTGGAAAACCATCGGCCAGATTAAAGCGCATCTGATAACCAAAAATCGAACGTGTACCAGTGCCTGTCCGATCTCCTTTATCCACACCATGATTGAGAACATGTTGCATTAATTCAAGATATTGCTGCATAAAATAATAGTCCAGTACAAAATACAATAATTGTAGCTCAAATAGCTTCAGATCGGTTCACCGATTGATTTTTAATAAACTGCCAGGCATCTTGAATCAGTTTCGCATTATTATTTTTTAACAAACTCGCATCTGAAAGCATACGCCGCCAGTTTCGCGCGCCGACCAAGCCATGCATTAAGCCTAAATAATGGCGCGCCATATGCTGTAAAGACACATCAGAATGCTGCAGTTCATGTTGTACATATTCCACTAAACCGGACACCACTTCCTCATGATCGATAGCTTGGTGCTGATCACCAAAAAATAGAGCATCCCAGTGTTGCATTAACATCGGATTATGATAAGCCTCGCGTCCGACCATTACCCCGTCAACATATTGCAAGTGTTGTTTAATTTCTGTATTACTCGTCACACCACCATTCAGAATAATTTGTAAATCGGGGAATTCCTGTTTCAGACGATAAACATAATCATAACGCAGGGGCGGTATATCGCGGTTATCTTTGGGTGATAGTCCTGCCAGCCAGGCATTGCGGGCATGCACAATAAAAATCCGGCACGCAGTCTGTTCCCGCAACGTACCAACAAAATCTGCCAAAGGCTGATAGGCTGTTTCCTTGTCTAAACCAATGCGATGCTTAATCGTCACCGGAATAGCTACCGCTTCCTGCATAGCATTCAGACACTGTGCGACCAGTTCAACTTCGCGCATTAGACAGGCTCCAAAAGCCCCTTTTTGTACTCTGGGACTGGGACAGCCACAGTTCAGATTAATCTCGTCATAACCATAGCCGGCAGCAATTTTAGCCGCACGAGCCAGAATAGCCGGTTCACTACCGCCCAACTGTAGAGCAATAGGTTGTTCCTGCGAATTAAACATCAGTAAACGCTTACTGTCACCGTGTACAACAGCATTAGCATTAACCATTTCACTGTATAACCAAGTGTGTTTACTGATTAATCTGGCCATATAGCGATAATGCCGGTCAGTACAATCTAGCATAGGAGCAACAGCTAAAGTTCTTTTCGCATCAGCAACTTTTTTTAAAGATCTAACATCATTGTTTGCCAAGCCATCGGCATCTGCAAACGGTGTATCTTCCTGCATAACCCTGTACTCTTATAATTCAGATAAAATAAAGCTGACCTAAAATTTCAGTCAGCATATTACTCAGTCAAATTCTAATAACAGCAGATTATACATGGGAACATCTAATAGTTTGCTATTTATCTAGTCGAACAAATCATCTAAATCATCCATTCACTAATTGAGCTTTGCTTAACGCAACGGCATTCCAGATCTAACTTATTTAATTTCTCATGTTGGTTTTTTCTTCTAACTTGAGAAGGCTAGAATCATTTTGATTTAATTTAAAAATAAATTGGGTACTAATATAATAAGGCTGGCAATCAGAGTAAGTAGCTATTTTAGCAACTTCTAGAAAGCAGCTCTTTGAGATTTAGTGTAATTTTTTTAATTTTCACTACATTGATCATTAATCAATGACTAAACAGGTTTCAATACTGTATGCTAAATTGTTTCTCATGTTGACATTTTATATTAATAAATATTTACTATATAAAACAAATTCATGTGTTTATAGAAGCATTTTGAGCAATTATCTTAACTTTTAATATATGGTATTAGCAACTAATTCAATAAAATCATTTTATTTTAAATACATTTTTGAAAAAATATGGCATCATTTACTATAAATAAGTTTGCAATTAAAATACAATTATTAATAATATAGTCAGTTATTTCATCTAAATCGGGATTTATGTTTTATGAAGTTAAAGTTTACCAAATTAATATTAACATTGATTGTAACCGCAACAGTTTCAGCTTGTAGTCAAATAAATGACAATTCGCCCGATAAAATGTTGCGAGCTGGTGTCCAGCGTATGATTTTAACAGATAACCGATTGAACTTCAGTGGGTCTTATAAAGTTGAATATCAAATTGATTCTAATACAAGCGATGAAAATAAAAATTCTACGGAATCAGCTGAAATAGACAAATCTAATGAGAAAAATGAAAAGTTTCTAAACACTGCTTCAAAAACCCTACCTCAAACTCAAATAGAAGACGACGAAGATGAACCGCAATTGAAAAACTCTATCGGGCCTTTTTGGAAGCAATTAAGTCAATCTTTTTCTGTGCCCTTTACCGGTGCCATAGACATACGGAAGGGGCAGATGGAAATAATTCCAGAAGTTCGTTATGAACACAAAAATGCACTGGTTTCTCTTAAATTTCCTACCTATATAGACTTCAAAAATTTATCTTTATACACAGATGCTTCTGCCGTTACACATTTGCTTGATACTTTACCTAATACTCCAATGATAATTGGTGACAAATATTTACAAATAGCTATACCAAAATCCAAAATAAAAGACCTCCCTTTATCCGATCTGTTAAAAAGTTTACCAAAATCAATTGATGATGGTTATGCAGCAATTGATCCCAATGCATTTGAAAAAGTAAACGTTGATGAGTATGGAAAAAACCTGAAAGCAATGTATCAGGTTAATCTGAATTTAGACAACGCTTCAATTAAGAAGTTTGATGATGCTACACTTGAAAGCCTTTCAAAGGCTTTAAAAGAGGTTACAGCCAAAGCTGATCAAAATAGTAAATATAAACCTGAGGATTATGCTTTATTACAGAAGATAGTCGACGAATTTATTACTTTTAATTTTGATAACGACGATTCCGATGACAACAATTATGATGACCTCGAGGATTTTAAAAATACAGAGATAGGTATTTATTTCAGAAATATGAAGAAATTGAAGCAATTAACGAAGAATCTATCTGGGCAATATAATTACTACTTTGATTCAAAAGGAAGAATTATAGGATTTCGTTATCAGCGATCGTATCCTAAGGACATCGAAAGTACTTTAGATGGAAAAATAAAATTAGATGGCAAAGTCCGGCTGGAATACACAACTATCCCAAAATTTACCATCCAGCCACCTACGCCGCAAAATTCAATTGATATAAAACCATTGTTAGACAAGATTAATTAAAATCCAATTCATCAAATTTAAGTAAGTTAAGCCAGTATACTAGCGCATACTGGCTTTTTATATGGATTTATTATCTATAATAATAATATTACAAAAATTAAATTTACCTGGTTGAAATTAACTAAAAAAAGCATTAGAACTATATGTAATTATTATAGACATTCAGATAATGGGCTTAAGCCTTTTATAAAAGAGATTTATTGATTATATATATATTAAGTCAAAAAATACTAAGATTTAGCATAAACTTCAGGATTAACTTATTGAGTGATATTTAAAAGAAAAGTGCTTGTCTGAACATAATTGTATTTTATTTAATGATATATAACCGAACCAAATAGGCTAAAGCATAATCTTCATTACCATCATCACGGGTAATTTTATTTAATTCTTCGATTGGTTGATCAATATCTTTTTCTTCCATTGCTATTCCTGTTTATTTGTTGAAAGCTAAGCAATAAATCTGTATGCTGTTTCATAATACTATTTGATAGCATTCAAACATTTTAAATTTAACTAATAATAACAAAATTAAACTTAATATCATAAAATTCATAATTATCTCCAGCTGTATTTAACCATATGGATTTTTATTGATAGATAAAGAAAATTGTAAATAAATTGATATTGAGTTAATTAACTGCATGATTTACCAATTAATTATTTTTATATGTAATTAGCTGCA
>CAMLPN010000070.1 GCA_946481965.1 uncultured Neisseriaceae bacterium
GGGCACGTTGCTATTAGATTCCAGCTTTACTATCAATTCATCCCATCGCTTAAATATAGCCTGACAGTTTTGCGATAAGTTACTGGTACTGGCGCTGGTACTGATTTCTTTTTTGCAAGCTGTGAAAGCCAGGCAACAAGATATGATTAGAAAAAATGGTTTCATATTAAAATATTCTTTTCTTTTTTATTTACCAAATCATACCATCAAAATCAATTACCGCCAAATCTACATTTTGTGCAGATTTTTTATATGAAAAAATCATTAAATTGTTTTTCAATAAAAAATGCCAAGATGATCCACTTTAAATAAAATCTGGTCATAGATAACGTTCGTTTTATTCTTTTTGCCAATGCTACGAATACAGTTCTATATAAAGATTATTTACATCTTATTCAATCGCCAAAATTTTACCCATTGATCTAAAATTAAAAAATATTATTTACAATATGTTGATAGTGATTTTTAAGTTTGACTGAAAAAAATAAAAAAAACGCTTAAACCAATTACGCGAAAGTAAAGCCAATTAAATATGACGATGTTTAGATTCCGCTATCTACACATCGTCTTTACTAAAAATTTGTCAGTTCGGAGACTTTAAGTCCGTTTTCTATCTATTTTTGCTTTATTGAGCCTTTAAATACTTAATTCGCTCAATATATCCTTTCACAATATTCACACTGTTGGTAAATAACTGTTTTTCGTGGTGGCTAAAATCAAGTTCAATGATTTTTTTAATGCCATGCTGATCTAAAATAGCTGGTACTCCAATCGCCACATTTTTATAATCATATTCGCCATTTAAAATACAGCTTAATGCCAAGGCACGATGGCTATTGGTAAAGATGTGCTGACAAATTTCGGTTATGGTACTGGCAATACCATATTCAGTACAGTGTTTATATTTAACAATTTCAAAACCTTTGTGTTTGGCTTTTAAACCTATATCATTAAAATCAATCTTGTTATTTTCTAATTTATTCAGATTGATTCCATAAACTGAAGAATGAGACCACACTGGAAATTGTGAATCACCGTGTTCACCAACTATAAAAGCATCAATACTTTGTGGGCCGATATCCATCTGTTCACCTAATAGTCGACGCAACCTGACCGTATCCAGCCAGACTCCGGTACCAATTACACGATGTCTGGGCAATCCAGACAATTTCCAAACTTGATAAGTGATGGCATCACAGGGATTGGTGGCAATTAAAAAAATCCCTTTAAAACCATTTTTCATCATCTCCGGTACAATGCTCGCGACAATTTCTGACGTTCCATCTAATTCTTCAGCGCGACTTTTTTGTGCGAGTCCTGATGTTACCGTAATAATGGCAATATCAATATCAGCACAATCGTTGGATTCGCGCACACTGACTTTTATCATATTTTGTCGATAGGCGGCAGCATCTAATAAATCCTGCGCCTGCCCATAAGCACGCTCTTGGTTAATATCTGCTAAAACAATTTCCTCACAAATCCCTCGATTAACCATCGTATACGCTGTTGTTGAGCCTACATTGCCAATACCAATAATCATTACTTTGCGTAGTTTCATATCTAATCCTAGCTATTGTAAGTTACCGATTTTAAAAATTTATCAATGTCGTTAAAGACTTATCTATCATACACTTGTAGAAAAAATTTTAAATAAGAAGTTATGTAATTATGGTTAATAGGATTATTTAAATATCTTTATTGACTTTGCTTTTTAAAAATTAGTTTCAAGTATATTCAGACTAAAATAAATAATATTATTTTTAGGTGTAGTTCAAAGCTTTGGATTGCTTGAATTATATTGCTTAATTGGCAGAAAGAAATAAAATATTTGCCTCTAATGAATAGCTGAGAATAGGCGAAAAAATTTTGCAATTTAAGTTGATTATATTTTCATGGATTAAAAAGTTAATAAATTCATTCATCTTGGTAAAGATTAAATCAATATCAAAGTTGTTGTTTAACTTTTGCGTTATAGTACAGCCTCTGCGCTGATCGGAGTAATATGAAAAATCTGTGGCGAAAATTTGATTGCTATTTTTTAAGCAGGCAGAAGCTATCCAAAGTGCTGGTGGTATTGATTGCTATCTGGTTATTTTTGGCTACCAGTTTGGTAGGATTGTCACTGAATACTTCATGGCGGTTGGAAGAACTTGGTATGGCGATTAATGAAGCTGGCAGTTTGCGTAAACGTGTATTTTATATGGTTCTGGTCACCAAAATGCCAGAAACGGAACAGCAATTTATTATTGAGCGCCAGCAGTTTGAGCAGATTTTAGGCCATATTCGCGGATTACATGAAACTGGGTTTTTGAATGGTAAGCGCCATCAATTATTGTTAGCTCAGGTGGCTGAAATAGAAATGCAGTTCCGTGATTTTTTACAAGATCGTGAGGCTTATTTACAGGGAAAGTTGAGCGCGGAAGGGTTTTTAGCTCAAGCCCGTGAGTTTACTGGTGTAATTGACCGCATGGTATTGCTGATTGAGCAGGATAACACGCGTAATATTCAATTATTACGCTGGTTACAGGTGTTGGTGCTGATACTGGCAATTTTATCGGCAATTATATCTTTGCTATTACTACATCATTTGGTGATTAAACCGTTATCACATCTAAATCAGGGCATAAGTCAGATTGGCCGTGGTTACTTTGATACCCGCTTGCAACTAGGAACAAGCAACGAATTTGGGCAGGTTGCGCAAGGTTTTAATTTAATGGCCGCTAAATTATATGATGTCTACGATACGCTGGAAAACAGAGTCACGGAACAGACGCAGGCAGTGATGAAACGCAATCGTGAGTTGGCTGTTTTGTATGCGATGACATCTTTGTTTCAGGAGCAACATGATCTGACCGTGCTGGTGCAGATATTTATGCAGAAAATGAAGGCATTCAGTACCGCTGATGCCTGTGTAGTGCAATTAAAAAATCGTCATTCCCAAATGCTGGAAGTGGTTGGATCTGATGGCCTAACAGAACAACAGGTAGATATGTTTCGCGATTATCGGTGTGATGGAGGACGGTGTATACACTTATTACAATCTGAACAAATGATTACAACCTCACCGCTGGTCATTCATGAAGAAAAAAATTATTGCTGCCAAATGCGACAATCCTTGCCTTTTTGTTTAACATTTGCAGTAAAATCGGTAGATGATGATATAGGAATGCTGCATTTGTTTGCTTTTCAACCATTTGTTATCACGAATGAGCACCGCCGTTTAATTTCGACTGTATGCAGCCAGTTTGGTATTGCCATTGAAAGTATGCGCTTGAATGAGTTGGATAAGCAAATGGCAATATTGGAAGAACGGAATTTATTAGCACAGGGGCTACATGACAGTATTGCTCAATCATTATCTTTTATGAATATGCAGGTACAGGTGCTGGAAAAAGCGCTTTCTGATAAAAATGATGTGCAGGCCGCTCAAACACTGGATTTCATACATGAAGGGATTCAGCAGTGCTATGATGATGTACGTGAATTACTATCTAATTTCCGTGTTCGGCTGGTGCCGGAGGGATTATTCAGTTCATTGCAGGGGGTGTTGAAGCGCTTTGAAAAACAGACAGCTGTAGCAGTAGACTGGTCAGTCGAAGGTAAAGTGTATGAAGTAGAATCTGATGTACAGTTACAAGTAGTTTTTATTGTGCAGGAAGCTTTATCAAATGTGCGTAAACATGCTGCTGCTGATTTAGTACAGGTGTTATTACAATACAAAGCGGATCGGCTCAATCTACGTATTCAGGATAATGGCATAGGCTTTTCTGAAGATATTTTACAACGTAAAGAGCAACAGGGTCACATTGGCATTCATATCATGAAAGAGCGTGCCGGAAAAATTAATGGACAATTAATGATTTCAGCGCAGGCAGGGTCAGGAACTACAGTAGAATTGACAGTGCCACGTCAATATATTCACTCACAAAAATAATTGTACTGGAATGTGATAATGCACGATGAAAAAAAATTCCGTATTCTGATTGTAGATGACCATACACTTTTCCGACGCGGTTTACACGCTCTAATTGATAGTTGTGCTCATTTTGAGGTGGTGGGGGAAGCTACTGACGGCCTTGAAGGCGTAAAAATGCAACAACAATTGCAGCCAGATGCTGTATTGCTGGATTTGGATATGCCGGTTATGAGAGGGTTGGAAGCTTTACCACAAATGATCAATCATAATCCTCAGCAAGTTGTTCTTATGCTGACTGTCTCAGAAGACGGTAGCGATTTACTTGAATGTATGCGCTTGGGTGCTCGTGGTTATCTGTTAAAAAATATTGATACAGAATTTTTACTTTGCAGTATTGAGAAAGCGATTAATGGCGATAGTGTGCTGTCACCTGAAATGACCAGCAAGTTAGTCACTCAGCTACGTCACCATGAACAGATTATCGGTAGTGTGGCTGAACCTTTGACCACACGGGAACGAGAAATTTTGCGCTGGTTAGTACGTGGTAGTAGTAATAAGGTTATTGCGCGAAATTTGAATGTCACCGAAAGTACCATTAAGGTGCATGTGCAAAATATCTTGCGCAAATTAAATGTCGTCAGTCGCGTTCAGGCGGCAGTTTATGCTGTGGAACATGGCTTGGATAAAGAAATATAACTTTTATTTATTTGAATTTATTCAATAATATGGTCTGTTGCATTTGTCAATAGACCATTTTACTTATGAAATTTAGTGCCTTTGGATAATATTTTATGGGCATTTAGACTAATGTAATTTTTGCAACTGTTTTCGTAAACTATTTAAGATAATTTTAAGGAGTTACATAATGAATTCTGATGTCAGAAAGTCAGTAACGGTACTTACTTCAAGCACAATCGCATTCGTGGTTTGTTTCATGATCTGGATGGTGTTTGCTGTGTTAGGTGTGCCTATCAAAGAGCAATTACATTTGAATCAAACTGAATTTGGCTTACTTACAGCTATGCCAGTGTTATCTGGTTCCTTGATTCGAGTACCTTTAGGTATCTGGGCTGACCGTTTCGGTGGCCGAATTGTGTTTTTCCTGTTAATGCTGGTTTGTGTACCGGCGGTATGGTTACTGGAATATGCCCATACCTATGCTCAGTTTCTATCTATCGCTTTATGGTTGGGTTTAGTAGGGGGGTCATTCTCAGTAGGTACACCCTATGTTGCCAAATGGTTTCGAAAAGATCGTCAAGGTCTGGCAATGGGAATTTTCGGCGCCGGTAATGCTGGTGCGGCCTTAAATAAATTTTTAGCACCGGCACTAATTGCAGCTTTTGGCTGGCAAGCGGTACCACGCGTTTATGCAGTGATATTGCTGATTATTACTATATTGTTTTGGTTTTTCAGCTATCCCGAACCTAAAGCAGTAGTTACTAAACAAGCTAGTCTGAAAGAACAATTACTATTGATGAAAGATCCACAGGTACTTAAATATAGTCAGCTTTATTCAGTTGTGTTTGGCGGTTATGTCGGTATTTCATTGTGGATGGTAAGTTATTACGTTGGTGAATATCATTTCAAGCTAACTCAAGCAGCTTTATTGGCAGCTTGTTTTTCTTTACCCGGCGGTGTATTGCGTGCGTTTGGTGGTTGGCTTTCTGACAAGTATGGTGCCTATAAGGTTACCTGGATGGTAATGTGGGTGTGCTGGTTTGCTTTCTTTTTATTATCTTATCCGCAAACTCAAATGTCGATTAGTACAGTAACAGGTCATCTTGACATGTATATTGGCTTAAATGCAACGTTATTTACCATATTACTGTTTTTAGTGGGTGTGGCACTGGCAATTGGTAAGGCTTCCGTTTTTAAATTTATATCTGATGAATTCCCAGAAGATATGGGTACTGTTTCTGGTGTAGTAGGTCTAGCCGGTGGTTTAGGTGGTTTCTTATTACCAATTATGTTTGGTGCTTTAGTTGATTTGACTGGCGTGCGTTCAACTTCGTTTATGTTGATGTTTGGTACGGTAAGTATCAGTTTAATTTGGATGCATTTTTCTTTAAAAAATCAAAAGCACTGATTTAGAAAAGTAATAGTGGGCAAAGTTTAATAGTGGGCAAAGTTTTAACAGAATGGCAACCGGAAGATAATGAATTCTGGCTTAGCAAAGGTCGAGCAATTGCGCGCAGAAATTTATGGATTTCAGTACATGCAATGTTGCTGGCTTTTGCGATCTGGAAGGTTTGGAGTGTGACGGTGGTAAAATTGCCACTGATTGGATTTAAATTCAGTAGTAATGAGTTATTCTGGCTGGCAGCGTTACCGGCATTATCAGGTGCGACTTTAAGGACGTATTATTCGTTTGTGATTCCGATTTTTGGTGGACGTAAATGGACAACAATCTCCACAGCCAGTTTACTGATCCCAGCACTTGGCTTGGGTTTTGCTGTACAAAATCCGAATACTTCTTATTCAACCTTGTTTGTGTTGGTATTATTGTGCGGTTTTGGCGGAGGCAATTTCAGTTCCTCTATGTCTTATATTAGCTTGTTTTTTCCTAAAGCGGAAAAAGGACAGGCTAGGGGCATTAATGCTGGTTTAGGAAATCTGGGTGTTTCAGCAGTGCAGATAGCAGTACCATTAGCGATTACAACCTGTTTGTTTGGCACACTTGGTGGCGAGGCGCAGACCATAACAACAGCAAATGGATCCACGCAAGTATGGCTGAAAAATGCAGGTTTTATTTGGGTACCGTTTATTATGCTCAGTACGCTGGCAGCATGGTTTGGAATGAATGATATTGGTAATCCGCATTCTTCTTTAAAAGAACAAAGTATTACATTTAAACGTTTGCACAACTGGATTCTGTGCTGGCTATATATTGGTACTTTTGGTTCCTTTATTGGTTTTTCCGCTGCGTTTTCATTACTGATAACTCGTTCTTTACCACATTTGGATGCAATTAAGTTTGCCTTTTTGGGGGCTTTTGTCGGCGCAATATTACGAGTTGTAGGTGGTTGGTTGTCTGATAAAATGTCCACGGCAAAACTTACCCAAATCATCTATGTCATGATGATTGTTGGCGTAGTGGGTGTATTCATATTTCAACCTGTTGCCGGTAGTGAGGGCAATTTTAGCGGTTTTTTCTGTAGTTTTATGTTGTTGTTTGCTTTTAGTGGTATTGGAAACGGTTCTACTTATGCGCAGGCACCGAGAATCTTTTCATTATTTCATCACCATCTACAACAAGACAATACCAATTCAGCAGATTTAAATGCTACTAAGGAATCGGCAACAGTACTCGGTTTTATGGGAGCTATTGGCGCCTAGGGTGGTTTTCTGATCCCGAAGAGTTTTGGATCTTCGATTGAAGCGACAGGAAGTGTATCAGCAGCATTATGGTGCTTTATAATTTTTTATTTTAGCTGTCTGGTTATTAACTACTGGTTCTATGTTCGCAAACAATCAGTTACCCACTGTTAGCTTGAATTATTGCACCATTATCAATAGATGATGGTGCAAAAAAATAAATCAATAAGAAAATATTTAAGGCGATTGCCTCTATGGAGCACAAATTCATGAGCCATTTTTTAGACAGACTGAATTTTTT
>CAMLPN010000071.1 GCA_946481965.1 uncultured Neisseriaceae bacterium
ATTTTGATCAATGTATGACTAATTTTAACTTAAAAAAAATAACACCTGTGAAAACTAAAAAATATACTCAATGTGCCCAGTTAAGATATTAGACTATTTTAGATGTAGTGATATTTTATATACAAAATCGTTATTATATGCTTAAGCGTATTTTGCTATTCGAAAGCATATAAAATTATTAAAGCGTATACCAAAAAATAATTGAGCTAAATACGCAACAGAAAATACTTTTATCATATTTATTAGCTAATGTTTAATAAATGATTTTAAAAGTATTCTCCTCAATAATGAGAATATATAAATTATCGTATTCTATTAGAATAAATTAATTGCTCCGTGCTGTATTCTATGATAAGTTAAATTATCTTGATGAATTCACATATTCACATCTAATGAATAAAAAAATATCTTATATTAGCATTTTGTGCATTTCTATGATCACTATTTCTGGTTGTAAAATTTGCCTGTTTGGTAAGACTGAACATGTTAATACAACCTACGGTAAAACTTATTGGAAAGCTGTTGATTCGAAAAAATCAAAATATATTCAAGACTATACCAAGGCATGCAATAAAGAAGCAGAAGATGCAAAAAATCAAGTAGACGCTATTTTTGAGCAATTATGTTCTAGAGGCCACATACCGAAAGAATATTTTCCTCAGGCACGGATGATTCAAAATGATTATCTTGAATATCATTATAATAATTATGTAAAAGATCCAAATGCAAAAGATATTCTCCGAATAGGCACAATTGATGAAATTTACAAAAGATTCGTTACAGGTTCTTATGACAAACCTCCTAGCAATGAAAGAATGGTTAAAGCTTGTGCTTTGTATATTCCGAAAAATGGAATTGTATATAATTATGATCTTAACTTAGCATTCAATCGACAATTGGGCACGTACAAACCATTTTATTTTGAGCGATGTATGACTAATTTCAACTTAATAAAAATAACACCTGTGATAACCAAAAAAGAGACCATCTGTGATGGACTAATGGATGTACCAATGTGGTAAATGAAAGTTAAAGCTTCTGGTTATAAAAAATCAAATATTGTTTTATATGTTATTAAATTAGTTGTAAATTTTTATTAGAAAATTTATGATAAAGAATGTATATCATAAGAGTGGGTATAAATATTCTTAATATTAGATAAAATATATACAAGCCATCTAAGATGAGTATTCGATGATTAATTGCATCAAACTATTTCATTTTTGATGTATAAAAAATTTAATAACACCAAAATAAAATCGTATTTGCATATAGATAAATATGCGATTCAAGGTAATATTCGCGCGCGCAGATAGTACCTTTTTGCTAAAAATGCTTATGATATTTTATTAATAAAAATATAAAACAAAGAGTTATAACGAATTATTATAACTCTAATAATTTATATTCAATTAAATAATAATTCGTTCATTTGAATACCAGATTATAGATTGTGAATGATCAATAAACTGATTTTCATCATCTAATAATCGTTGAATGACTTTTTTTGCTTCAGTTGAAGCTCTGATGTTTAGCATTTTCTCTTTACTTCGCCACCAAATTTCTGCCATTCCATCAAAATTAAAAATAGGGGAGCCTCTGCTATCACGCATTGCATTTCCTGGTTTTTTATCTTGTAATGGTACGTTTTGCACATAATGAAGAATTCCTAAAGCTTCTTTTTGTGAATTAATTAAAGCAGCATGATGCCAATGCCAATAGTTATCAAATTCTTCGTAGCTTAATGTCTTTTTGCGTTTAACCAGCATTATTAATTTAATCATTTGATATCTCCATTAAAACTAATACAATCATATGGTAAAGTATGACATTGCTGTGAGAGTCAATAGGAGGTGAGATGAAAATTGGTGAATTGTCAAAAATTAGTCAGATTAGTATAAGAATGCTTAGATACTATGAAAAAGAAGGACTTCTTTTTCCGAAACGTTCACTTTCAGGTTATCGTCAGTTTGAAATAGAAGACATTGGACGAGTTAAGCTCATTCGTGAGTTAAATAATGCAGGGTTAACATTAAAAGTGATTCGTAAAATCATCCCTTGTTGGCAACATCAGAGAAAAAAATTTTCACCTTGTGAAGAATTTAAAATAGGGCTGAGTGAAACTCTATTAAAGCTAGATGAGCAAATTCAACTTTTACAGCAAAGCCGGAATCATTTATTAAACTTGTTAGATGAAAATTAAGATTTATTTTTCTATTCCTGAATAGGCTTTTGATAGCTAAATGCTAAAAATAAGTCGCTTATTACATACTTTTAAGCAACAGATAAGCCAATCCTCTCCTCAGAAGGGTTATCGTGTATAACTTTTAAAATTTTCCTGATTATGTCAAAACAAACATCTTTAGATTATATTCATTATGAAAGATGGCGAACTGGTTTGATTTCGATTAGATATTATAAAATATCGGCCTATTTTCAATAGGTGCCATAAAACCTGCTAGCAAATGGTTATGATCAACAGCAAACCGTCTTGATTCAAAGGTTTTTTCAGGAATTGTTAAATCATTGGTATGTGTAAGATCTAAGGATAACCTTTGTTGTAATAACGGGTTTAAGGTACAAGAAAGATCTCTACTTTATAACTGTAACTATATAATGACAATTGCGCTTCTATTAAAGCTTATTTTTATTTATAACTATTTGATAAATGAGAGACGCAAATCCATTAAGCGTAAAATTTCAGTTTTCCAAAGATCTTCCAATCAGCAATTGGGAAAGAAACGATTACCAGCAACAACCACTTCTACCTAAACTATCTGTCGTCGGCTATAAATTGCACACCACTTAGCTGTGAAGAGAAAATCGCATTTTTGATCATTTGTAGCGCTTTAGGACGAACAAAGTTCCTTCTGGCTGCCAATACCACACGTCTATTGGGGCAGGGTTGGGTAAAAGGAATAATACTGAATAGCAAATGATCATTTTCTGTTAATGCAGTAGCGGGCATGACACTGATACCTAAACCACTGGCTACCATATGACGGATAGTATTTATTGAACTGCCTTGAATACTATTCGACAAACCTAAAATATTCTGTCGTGACGCCAGTTCCTGACAACTGTCTAAGATATTGTCACGCATACAATTGCCTTCAGTAAGTAACAAAACCCGTTCATCACTTAATTGCTGGGTAGTAACTTCATTAAATTGTTCGAATTCATGGCCCTTGGGCACAATAACGAAAAAGGCTTCATCATAAAGCGGAATGGTTTCCAGTCCAGTCTCGTGAAATGGTTCAGCTACTACGATTGCATCCAGATCGCCACGCTTAAGGGAATCCGTTAATACCGAAGTATAACTTTCATCCAGTTGCAGACACATCTCTGGTGCCAGATTACGCAGAGACAATATGAGTTTCGGCAACAAATAAGGGGCGATGGTAAAAATGAGTCCTAATTTAAAAATACCTTCTAATTCATTTTTTTCCTTGTTGGCCATCAGTTTTATACGATCTGCTTCTTCAAGCACACGCTGTGCCTGCATAACAATTCGTTGTCCCGAATCAGTTGTGATAATTTCATTACTGCTGCGATCGAATACAGTCAGTCCCAGTTCTTCTTCTAATTTTCTGATGGCTATCGACAAAGTCGGCTGACTGACATAACAGCGCTGAGCGGCGCGCCCAAAATGCTTTTCCTGCGCCACCGCTACAATATAACGTAATTCTGTTAGCGTCATTCACTGGCCTTTATTTTTCCAGATTCTGGCAGAGTAATGTTCAATGCTAGCACATCCATGCCGTTTTTCTTCTCCTGTGATATCTGAATATCTTTTAAGGATACATGAACATACTTAGACAGTACCTGTAACAACTCCTTTTGTAGAGTGGGCAAATAATCTGGAGTTTGGGTGGCGCGTTCCTGTGCAATAACAATCTGTAGCCGATCACGTGCCACTTGAGCTGATTGCTGTTTCTTACCAAATAAGAAATCTATTAAAGACATGGCTTAACCTCCAAACAAGCGTTTGAGAAAGCCTTTTTTCTCTGTATCCACGAAGCGAATGGGTTTATCCTCACCCAATAATCGTGCTACTACATCTTTATAGGCTTCAGCAGCTACTGCATTTTCTTGTAAAATTACCGGTGTACCTGCATTAGAAGCCTGCAAAACATTCTCTGATTCCGGGATAACACCAATTAAAGGAATGCGTAAAATATCCTGAATATCTTGTACAGATAACATTTCACCTTTTTCCACGCGTTCCGGAGAATAGCGGGTAATTAGCAAATGTTCTTTAACTGGAGTTTCATTATTTTCGGCACGGCGCGATTTACTAGATAAAATCCCTAGAATACGATCAGAATCGCGTACACTAGAAATTTCGGGGTTAGTAGTAACAATAGCTTCATCAGCAAAATACAAAGCCATCAGGGCACCTTGTTCGATACCGGCAGGTGAATCGCAGACTACAAATTCAAATCCCATTTCATTCGTTAGCGAATTTAAAACCTTTTCCACCCCTTCGCGAGTTAATGCATCTTTATCGCGGGTTTGCGAAGCTGGTAACACAAAAAGATTATCACAATGTTTATCTTTAATTAGAGCCTGATTTAGCGTGGCTTCGTCTTGAATAACATTAATAAGATCGTATACCACACGTCGTTCACAACCCATAATCAAATCCAGATTACGTAAACCGACATCAAAATCAATTACCGCAGTTTTGTGACCAGCTAATGCCAGACCAGTTGAAATACTGGCACTGGTCGTGGTTTTTCCCACTCCGCCTTTACCTGATGTCACCACAATAATTTTTGCCACAATTAAATTCCTTTAAGAAAAAAATAAACTCTTACTAACTACAACATTGATCAGATAACTGATGAACTAACGCGTCTGGATAGCGCTTAGAACCAATCGATCATCCTGTAAAAAAACTTGTACAGCCTGATGATCTAAATGAGAGGGTAATTTCTGATCGAAAACGCGATAAATGCCAGCTACTGAAACCAATTCTGCTTGCATCGACTGAACAAAAATACGTGCGTCTTTATTTCCAGCAGCGCCGGCAAGCGCTCGACCGCGTAATGGCCCATATACATGGATATTTCCATCGGCAATAATTTCCGCTCCTTCACTGACCAGCCCCATGACAATCAGGTCACCTTTTTCTGCATAAATTTGCTGACCAGTACGAATAGTACGGTTGATTAGCACAGTAGGTGCTACAATAGCATTATCAGTAGTCACTTCCTGACTTATCGATGGCTCCTCTTTCGAAACTGATAAAGCCTTTCCAGCTGCCTTAACATGAGAGTTAGCTTGTTCTTCTGGTAAAACACCAAAACCTATACGAAACTCTTTAGCTAAATTTGCCCAGGCTTCATCATGGTGACGAATAGCTATAATTCGCAGATTATAACGGGCAAATACAGCAATCAGCTTCGCAAGATCGATAGTCGCTGGATTGCTGAAATTGTGCAAATCCAGAGTAAAAGGCATATTACGTAAATTACCAAAACGTTCCGTTCTTTGTTGTAACTCTTTATTAATAAGAGTTAAATTATCAGTTAATAACTGAACTGATAAAACGTCCAAACGTCCAGATTTAACATTAAAAGCAGCTTTCATTAGCATAACAGCCTAAATATAATTTCACTAAAAATATAAAATATAAACTTAAGAGTGGAAGTGTACCGTGTAGATTATCAGTGTTCAATTACCATATAAAGGTTTAAACCAATAATTTGCATAACCAGTAGAAACTAAGAATATGACCACAATCCAAAGTAATCAAAATTTACCCACAAAAATAAATAAATTAAATCTAAATATCATAGGTGTAGGTAAAGTGTCCTCAGCTATGGGCATCCTGTGGCAACAAAGTAATCATATAAATGTGCAGGCAATATTTAATCGCAGCATGTCAGCCAGTATAGATCTACAACAACATCTACCACATATCAAAATATGCACCAATCTTCACGAAATGCCACCAGCTGATATCATTGTCATCGGGGTCAGTGATCAGATTATTCCCTTAATGGCCGAACAGATTAAACAAATTGATTGGATTAAACCAGAAACATTGCTTATCCACTTTAGTGGCTCTTTAAGCAGTAAGATACTTATTAATGATGAGCAGAAAGCCTTAACCGGATCAATCCATCCAGTGTTTGCCTTTTCTCATATAGATACTGCTATCAAAACATTACCGGGTAATCTTTGTGCGTTAGAAGGAGATGAGCAAGCCATACCTGTATTACAGAAACTAGCTCAATGGGCTAGATTGCAACCTTTTCCAATCAATGCCGATCAAAAAGCACGTTACCATGCAGCGCTTTCAATCAGTGCCAATTTTCTGGTTACTTTAAATGACTATGCCCGAAAAATACTAACTTCACTGGCGATACCACAGGATTTAGCAGACAAACTGGTGAACCAGCTAATGCAACAAAATCTCAATCAACTACAACAATATGCGCCAGTCGAGGCATTAACCGGTCCAATTAAAAGAGGAGATACAGATACTATTATGCGACATTGGGAAGCACTGAGCGATGAAGAGCATTCATTGTATCGAGCCTTAGCATGGCAAACATTGTCATTAACGAGCTTAAGTGAAGAAAAGCGCGAGCAAATAAAAAGTATTGCCACTGCTAAAGACTGAAATCGAGGGGGAAGAAAGTTATAAAAGAAGAAGTAGGAGATAAAAAACACAGCAGGAACAGTGGTATGACAGTTAAGCTTAAAAATAAATGTAGGTAGTAGTTGACA
>CAMLPN010000072.1 GCA_946481965.1 uncultured Neisseriaceae bacterium
AGATAGTATTGGTCATTATGAACTTGCAGTAGGTAAAGAATTTTCTGATCAAAATAATCGATCATGGTCTCCATCTGATCCCAAAGGCTTGGTGGATTGGATAACATCGAATAAGAATCATCAAGTTCCATATATCACACTGACCGATGAGGAAAAATACCAATTCTACCGCTTAGTCAGATATATGAAACGCTGGAGAGATGAACGTTATAGCTCAAAATCCGAACGAAAAAAAATTTATTCTGTTGCTTTAACTATTATGATTAAAGAGTCATTTTGCCCAAATATAGACGATTCAGGAAAAGCTGATGATCATAAAGCATTGCAAGATACTCTTGAAATTATGATAGATAGGTATTTTACTCGAACTTTTGATGGTAATTATTCGATTCGTGTTAAACTTCCAGTAGTGCCATATAACAATATCTATCAAGACAAAGGGGAAACAGTTGGTAAATTATTACATCCAAGATTAAAAACTTTATTAACTGCTTTAAAAGAAGTTGATACTAAAGACACATTGAAAGATCAATGTGAATTATTAAGAAAGCATTTTGGTAATGATTTTCCTGAGTCTAATGATGAAATAAGAGATAAAGGAATTAAAGCTGGTTTAGTTGGAGTTTCAGATGGAGCTTAATCAATTAATTGAGTTTTTGTTACAACATAATATTAATGCTAAAGAGCATCCTTATGAAAAAGGAATGCTGATATCTGAGCACCTTCTTGGTAACCATAATGTTAAAATTATTTCACACATCCCTAGTGATTTTCCTTTCACTCTACCTACTTTTCATTTACATGAAAGAGAAAAGTATGGAGCATTAGCACATGTCGCTTGGGGCAAAGATGGATTTGCAGATATTTGTTATGGTGCTGATTCGTATAATATTGATTATTCTCGCCCTAAGTTTATTTTTTTATCTGCTTTAACCAAAATGTTAACACTTTTAGATAAGTCACTTAATGATCAAGATTTCAATAAAAAAGAATTATTACGAGAATTTGTAGGGGTTTGGCGGTTTCATATACCAGATAATGCAACAGCATTGGTCTGTTTGGCTGAACCTACTCAAAGATTTGAGGATTTAATGATTAGAGTTCCAAATAATAAAAAAATAAAGAATAATAGAGAAATATTAGTTATTAATTCCTCTTCAAATCAATGCAACTCTAATCATTTTTTTATTAAGGAACTAAATAGTAAAACTCGATCATTAGAAGGTAAAGGAATAATTCTATCCTTACCAGAACTCCCTCTTCCTCCAGAACCAAATGAAAGCATTATCTCTTGGTGGAAAAATGTAATCACGAATTTACCAGCAGATTTACAAAATGATCTTTTAGAAAAAGGTCGTTTAACTAGAACAAAAAATTTTTACATTATTTGTCATGCTAAAAATGAAGATGGTCAGGTATGGTTTGGTCTTCAATGTTCTAATATAAAAAAAGAAAATATTCCTATGCATGCGAAGTATCTTTGCAGCTGGAATATGAACGCAGTAACTTTAAATGTTGTATCTAAAGAAAATTTACTTTCTCGGATTGGTGTTGAAAATCAGTTATCAGATAAAAAAGTATGTTTAATTGGCTGCGGTAGCGTAGGAGGATACATTGCAGACATGTTATCCTCTTCTGGAGTTGGAGAAATAACACTAGTTGACCCTGATAAATTTCAATTGGAAAACTTACATAGACATTATTTAGGAGCACATACTATTGGAAACTTTAAAACAGATGCTCTTAAACTTACCTTAGAATATAAATATCCTTTTATAAAAATTAACACATCAAAAAGTAGATTGCTTGATTACTGTGATTTTGAAAAACTAACAAAATTTAATTTAGTTATTTGCGCTACTGGTAATGTTACTCATCAGCGAAGAATTAATGAGTTCATTGTTCAAAATAAAATTCCTACTTCTCTCATTTTTAGCTGGGTTGAAGCTTATGGTGTAGGTGGCCATGCAGTAGCTGTATTACCTAATTCTCAAGGTTGTCTTAATAATGTTTTTATAGATAATGAATCAGATGAACCTAGTTTATATCCTAATATTAATTTTATCCAGAAAGATCAGAAAATCAAAAAAAATCATGCTGGATGCGGAACAGAATTTATTTCTTATTCCAATATTGATGCTATTCAAACAGCGACAATCTCCACTCAACTAGCTTTAAAAGTACTATCCAACAAATTAGAAAAAAGCGGATATATTTCATGGCGAGGAGAGCAAGATTTAGCAATAAAAAATGAAATAAAATTAGCACATCGTTTTTATCGTTTCAAAGATTTAATGCATTTTATACCTCTAGCTTGCGAGAAAATGTCATGACTGCTGATCTAATGCTAAATATAAAATTTATAAAAAATAATAATATTGATGTAATCATAGCAGATGAAGTTCTTGATATTTGGCGAAAATATCAGCAGGTTGATATAAAAGATAATGAAGCTTGTGGAATATTAATTGGCGGATATAACGAAAAACAAAATAAAATTTTTATTGATTTATGTACTGAACCACAAAAAGCCGATTTAAGAAAAAGAACTTTTTTACTTTAAAAGACCCTTTTCATCAGAAAAGAGTAAATGATGTTTTTATTTCTTCTCAACAAACCCAGTTTTAATTAGGTACTTGGCATTCTCATCCAGAAAATTATCCATCACCATCAAATGTTGATCTGCAAGACTGGAAAAAATGTATCAAAAGAAATTCACACAATAAATTTATGGTATTTGCAATTATTGGACTTAAAGAGACTCTTATTAACGTCTATGAAATAGGAAAAAAACAGCATGACAACACAAACAAAACAACATCCACTTAGTTCAAATGAAGATGTTGATTTATATAAAATTTATTTGAATAAATCAGCAATTGATTATAATAACATAGGTGTTCTTTTAGATGATCCGACATGTAATATTATCCTGATACTTTTTTCAGATAAAAAAATTGTTGATTTATTTAGAATGAATTTGGACGCTGAAGATTTTTCTAATAAAACATTTAGTTTTACATCATCTGATAAAGTGGAAATTAGAGTACTACAAGGAGACTATATTACAGGGGAACAGCTAATATCTATTAATAGTATTAAAGAAATTTGGAATAAAGCTAAGGAGCAAAAATTAGATGTAAATCAAGATGAACTTAAAAATTATATTCTGCGTATTTGGAATAAAGTAAAAAAAGCAGGTAGAGGAAGTGATTTTACAGTTGAGACTAAAAGAATCGTCAGTGAAACTTCTCACGGACGCTGTATGTACAAAGGATGTGGACTAAAGTTAACCATTGATGAAATAACAGGGGTTAAAGGAAATTATAGCTATCTTGCACATAATGTAGCATCTTCTGAAAAAGCAGCTAGAGGGTTGATTGTTTTATCAGAAAAGCTTTCTAATGATCCAAATAATGTGTTACATCTTTGCGATAAACATCATCGACTAATCGATAAGATTGCTGTTTCAACACACCCCGCTCATCTTCTTTCAAGGATGAGAGAAGAGTTTATAGAACTTTCTGAGTCTTTATTAGATGGACTCAAATATCAACCATGTTTAACTTTTTTAATTTTATTTCCAGTGAGAGGAAATATTATTGGAAGACCAACAAATTATCAAATTTCTTCGTCTTTATCAGTAAAGAATTTAAGACAATCGGAAAGGATGTATGAATTAATTAGTAACGAAACCGCTCATTTAGAAGAAACAGATAATTTATACTGGCCTTTGATGATAAAATCCATTGAAAAAACTTCAGAAAGTCTTGCCTCACAATGTGTCAATACTAATAAATCTGTGGCTTTATTCGCTTTTGGAGCAATGCCAACCTTAATTGCTTTAGGTGCATTGATTGGAAATAAAAAAGGTTACATTCCTATATTAAGAGATAGAAGTTCTGGACAGTGGGGATGGGTGAACAATAAACAAGAAAAAGATTTTTTTAATATAAAAAATATCGATCAATTAACCAATAATGAAAAAGAAATAATTATATCATTTGCTTTCACTGCAGAACCTAAAGCATTTAAAAATGCTTCACGAGAATTGAATAATAAAGGAAATTTAAAAAGGATAGAAATTATTGCAAAAAAATTAGGTAATGACTGTTTATCACACCCTGATGCAGGGGATTATTTTAGTCATGAATTGCAGCAGCTATTTCATAAGCTAAGAGAAGAGAATAAAGTTTACCGAATACATATACTACCATGTATGTCTAATGCTGCATCAGTTTATTTAGGTATGGCAATAGATCGTTATCATCCTGATATTTTATTATACGAATATGCAGAGACTACCGATGGGCTACAAACAATGATTCCGGTTTTATCTTTATCTTATAAAGAAGGTAAAACAATTCTAGAATGCTGTAAAAATTAAAAAAATACTAATTAAACAGAGTACTTGAATTTTTATTGAATATTCTCAAATTTTAATATATATAAACCCAGTTAATTTATTAATATAACTGGGTTTGATAAAGAATTGATGTCTACCAAAAACTAAATTTTATTCCCACTCAATAGTGGCTGGCGGTTTACCGCTGACATCGTAAACGACACGGTTAATGCCGCGTACTTCGTTGATGATGCGATTGGAAACGCGGCCGAGCAGGTCGTAGGGCAGGTGGGCCCAGTGTGCTGTCATGAAATCGCTGGTAATTACTGCTCGCAGGGCTACTACGTATTCATAGGTGCGACCGTCTCCCATTACACCTACGGATTTTACCGGCAGGAATACAGCAAAAGCCTGGCTGGTTTTATCATACCAGGATACACTGTCTTCATCGCAGGTATTACGCAACTCTTCAATGAATATATGGTCGGCACGGCGTAGTAAATCGGCGTATTCGCGTTTTACTTCACCCAGTATTCGCACGCCCAGACCCGGACCGGGGAAGGGGTGGCGGTAAACCATATCACGCGGTAATCCCAGTGCAACCCCCAGTTCGCGTACTTCATCTTTGAACAAATCGCGCAATGGTTCCAGCAATTGAAGATTAAGTGTTTCAGGCAGGCCGCCTACATTATGGTGGCTTTTAATGGCATGTGCTTTTTTGGTTTTAGCACCGGCGCTTTCGATTACATCAGGGTAGATAGTACCTTGTGCCAGCCATTTTGCATTTTGGCGTTTCTCGGCTTCTTGCTGAAATACTTCGACAAATTCGGCTCCGATGATTTTACGTTTACGTTCAGGATCGGTTTCACCGGCAAGTTTGGCGAGAAAATCGGCAGAGGCATCAACGTGAATCACATTGACGCCAAGGTTTTTGCCGAACATATCCATAACCATTTGCGCTTCCTGATAGCGTAACAACCCATGATCTACAAATACGCAGGTGAGCTGGTCGCCAATGGCGCGATGAATCAGTGCTGCAGCTACTGATGAGTCTACTCCGCCGGAGAGACCAAGAATAACTTCATCGGAACCAACCTGTTCGCGAATTTTGATAATGGCTTCTTCGATATAGTTAGGCATAGTCCAGCTGGGTTTAGCCTGACAGATATCAAGTACAAAGCGATTGATTAGTTCACGTCCCTGTTTAGTATGGGTAACTTCAGGATGAAACTGAACACCGTAAAAGTGCTTGTGCGGGTTTTCAATGATGGCATACGGACAGCTTGGTGTATGTCCAATACTTTTAAATCCTTCTGGCAGTTTGCTTACTTTATCGCCATGGCTCATCCACACATCCAGTGTGTTAGGCTGGTTATCAAAAATGCCATTGGTAAACTGGCTGTCTTCTGTATGTACCTGAGCATAACCGAATTCGCGCTGATCGCCACCGCTAACTTCACCACCCATGGTATGTGCCAGCCATTGCATGCCATAACAAATGCCAAGAATGGGAATACCAAGGTTCAGAATATCCGGGCTTGCCTGATAGTCTGAATCATAGACTGAATTAGGTCCACCCGAAAGGATAATACCTTTAGGAGCAAAAGCCTTAATGTCGGCAATTGACATGTCAAATGAATGTAATTCACAATAAACGTGAGCTTCACGTACGCGTCGGGCGATAAGCTGAGCTACTTGTGAACCGAAATCTAAAATTAAAATTTTATCCTGATTCATACTGGGGCTCTTGACAGGTGTTTGAATAAAGCTAGCTATTTTATCACTATTCTGGTTTTAATTCTGTAAAAGATATAATCGAAACTATATCGATAAATATGCTTCTTTTTATCACATGATGTTTTAGTCTAGTTATATAATTATTAAACTTATTGAGAATAATTCATCATTATTTAATCAAGCAGTGCAAGATAAATAATTTTAGATAGGTGGTTTATATATATATGACCTGCAAAGTTATCAATATTATTTTTTCCATTATAAAATATAATTTCAAATAATATTGGCAGCATAATGTAACTATTAATTCATTGCTAATTAAAACTTATATGACAGGCATATGAAATGAATTTTTGCTAA
>CAMLPN010000073.1 GCA_946481965.1 uncultured Neisseriaceae bacterium
ATTATGTATAGAATAATACCATTGAAGTAATTTTACCGTTAGAATTAGATCTGAAATTTTTAATGTTTTCAGTGGTTCATGATTTGCCAACTGTTTAGCTGAAGATGGATTATAAGTGGTCAGAATACAGTGTGAGCAAGGATTAATCATATCAAATACGACCTCGCCGATTGTAATAGTTTTCCAACTATCTTCTGCAGATGGAAGTGCTCCATTTATATCAATATTTGCTCTAAGTTGTTCAATATCTATTTTTTCAGGACATTGATATATTCAAGATAATGAAATGAGACAGTGTTAATTAGTAAATAAGGATAGCCGTCAGCAAAACTGACCGGTATTTACTCAAAGATGTCTAAACCTTCTGTTTAATATTTTACCTAAGCAACGTAATTGTACGTTTTTTTGAAAAAAAATAACTGAAAAATTGAATGACTTTCATTGGCGCAACCTGCGAGGTGAAATGATTACCCCAAACTTCAGTAGTTTCAAGATCAGTTGAAAATTCATTCAGTTCAATTGATATCGATTACTGATTTAGCAGTGAAATATGAATTTTATCATCAATGATTGAGTTGGCCATTTTCAGAAGTTCAGGATGCGGCCTTGCTGTGATAAATTTTCCATTGGGTTTGCAAATCATTAAAATACGATCATAAGTAAACTGCCATTACTGATATTAGCTTGGGTTAAAGCAATACCTCGCAACGACTGAATAGGGTAGATAAATAGTTAGTTAACAATATTCATAATAGCCAGAAACCAAAAAGAACAATGGGTCTAAATAGCTACATAATGAACTATGGCTGATGAATGATAAGCTTTAATATATTATCCTTATTGTATTATATAGTTAAATCATGCAATATATTTTTCTATTTTGCTATAAGAAAACTAAGCATTTTCCTTAATGTTTCAAAAAATTAACCTAGCATCCAGAACTGTCCATTGATTTAAGCGTTGACGGTAATAATTAGGTATTTTATCTAAATCAAATATTTAACAATGAATATATTAAAAATTTAGTTTCAATGATAATAGCATATATTTTTTCATCAAACTAATTGATGATCACATTATGATAGTTTGAGGCTGTTATAATTTCATAATTTTAAAGTTTAACTATAAAATGAAATAATATTTCTATTTTATAGTTGTTAATAATTTACCAAATTAGTATTTATTTTGGGAAGAGGAATTTTATGTGGTTGGCTTTTGCCTGCGTTAATCTTGCCATTGCTGTTATGTTGGGTGCGTTTGGCGCACATGGTTTGAAAAATTTTGCTGATGTTCAGCAGCTACAATGGTGGCAGACAGCAACTCAGTATTTTTTTTATCATGCTTTAGGACAGCTTACGATGGGAGTATTAGCGAAAGCAGTTCCTTATATGAAGGTAAAATTACCATTTTGTTTAATGCAGTTTGGTATGATGATATTTAGCGGTTCTTTGTACTTGCTGGCTTTAGGGTCTCCTCGCTGGATAGACTCAATTACGCCAGTGGGTGGAGTATTATTAATTTTCGCTTGGTTAGTATTGGCAAGAGTGGCGGTTAAACAAGATTAAATTGTGAAAGCGAGGTGAAGTGAAATGTGGCGAAATATCTGTTTATTATTGCTGTGTTTTCTCTGTGGCATATTACCCGCCTGTAGCAGTGATTCATCTGAAGTAATTAAAAATGTCGATAAATCAAATTTATCTGTGTCTCGAAGAATTCCTTATCGTATTGCCTCTCATTATTTTATTAAAAATACTGTGAAAAATATTGTACCGGTTCGTATATCTAATCGACAAGATTTTGAGCTATATTTTGGCATGGCTGCCACAATGGGTATATCTGGTCAACCAACCAATATAGATTTTACTCATGAAGAGGTTTTGATATACGATGCTGGTATTAGTAATCAGCAAATAGACATTTTCCCCGCTAGTTTGGAACAATCTGGTCAGATATTGCATTTAAACATAGGGGTTAAAGTAGGGACTAATCTTGATTATCAAATCCATCCTTTTATTATGCTGATTATTCCTAAAAATCATGCCGATAAAGTATTAGTACATGTACAGCAACAGTAATAAGGATTAAACAGAAATTTTGTGAAACATTATTCAAGGGGTTTTGATGGTTAATTGATTAACAGTAATTAAAGAAAATATTATCTAAATAAAATAGCACTGATTACCGATTAAACAGTATTTTAATTTTATTGATGCTGGACTTTTTTAGCCTCGACTTACTAAACCCTCTTTATTCATCTTCAGATAATATTCTTATATAATTATTTTTTATCTATCTTCTACAAATATAAAGCATGCTAATTTTACGATTGCTTTTATGCCATCGTTGCCACTTTTTCTAAAATTGACTAAATATAATTAGATATTATTCTTTGATGGATAAGATTAACTTCTCAAAGCTATTTACATTTTTTAAGATTATTAAGTTGTTACGGCCTTTATAAATAACATATTGCTGATATCAATCTCTTATTTATTCATAGACTAATAATTATAAAAGTTTTTTTATTTGTCCTAAACATATTACCATATGCAGACTAAAAAAATGGTTGATTCAGTAATATATTAGATTAATTCTAATAATTTACAAAACAAAAGGATATACAATTAGAAATAATTAAATAGTGTTTTGCTGATTTGATACAGAGCATTTTTATAAAAAGTAATTAGCATTTTTAATATATTAATCGATTATGCACTAAAAGCCTTTTCTCATCTCTTGTTAATAAATAATTACAATATAATTATTTCTGAGTGGAAAGCAAGCATTGAATTAGTCATTAATGAATGGATTTAAAATTGTTATATTGATAATAAATTAAAGAGAAGTGTTATGGGCAGTTCAGAATAAAATTTCCTTTTATACAGATAATATTAGTTTTAATTTAAAAAAAAATGATATTTTCATAAAATATTTACAGTAGATTTTAATATTGCTTATACCTATTTTTTAAATTCTCTGAAAATTAATATATATGTTTAATTTTTTATCTATTTTCATGCAGTTAATGGTATTTTTTTCAAAAATGAATTATTCAAAATATACAATAATAAAACCCTGAAAAAACATTTATTTCAGGGTTTTTTAGTACGAATAGTTATGAATTTCTGTAGTCGTACAATATTTACTGTCTATTGGCAGTTATTTTATGCTTTATCTTCGTACTTACGTCCATAGAATGAATCTAACAGGATTTGTTTCAATTCAGAAATTAATGGATAGCGTGGGTTAGCACCAGTACATTGATCGTCAAAAGCATCAACAGCCAGTTTGTCTACCGCAGCTAAGAAGTCTTTTTCTGCGATACCAAACTCTTGAATAGACAATGGGATATCAAGGTCTTTTTTCAACTGTTCCAGCCAGCCAAGAAGTTTTTCAACTTTCTTATCATCTTTGTCAGTTGCTGCTGTTAAACCAAGATGATCGGCTACTTCAGCATAACGATGCATCGCCTTAGGATAGCCATATTGACTGAATGTACCTTGTTTAGTTGGTTTATCAGTTGCATTGAAGCGCACCACATTACAGATTAGCATTGCATTAGCCAGACCGTGAGGAACGTGGAATGCAGCACCAAGTTTATGTGCTATTGAATGGCACACACCCAAGAATGCCTGAGCAAATGCCACACCAGCTAACGTAGCTCCACTGTGTACTTTTTCACGCGCTACCGGATTATTAGCACCTTCTTTGTAACTGGCAGGTAAGTAAGCTTTCAGCAAGGTAAGGGCTTGCAATGCCTGTCCGTCAGAGAATTCATTGGCCATGATAGAAACATAAGCTTCCAGTGCATGAGTTACAGCATCGTAGCCACCAAATGCACACAAGGATTTGGGCATATTCATAACCAGATTAGCATCTACAATTGCCATATTTGGAGTGATAGCATAATCAGCCAGCGGATATTTCTGGCCGGTGGCATCGTCAGTTACCACAGCAAATGGTGTTACTTCAGAACCGGTACCAGAAGTTGTGGTTACGCAGATTAATTTAGCTTTTTTGCCCATATTTGGGAAGTGGCAAACACGCTTACGAATATCCATAAAGCGTAGTGCCAATTCATCAAATTTAGTTTCAGGATGTTCGTACAATACCCACATTATTTTAGCGGCATCCATCGGTGATCCACCGCCAAGTGCGATAATGGTATCGGGTTTGAATGTTTCGATATCGGCTGTACCCTTTCGAACGATGCTCAGAGTAGGATCTGCTGCTACATCACAGAATACTTTACACAGCACACCTTTTTCTTCTAACTGATCGGTAATCAGTTTGGAATAGCCATTATCGAACAGGAATCTATCGGTAACCAAAAATACTCGTTTTGCACCCTGTTCAATGATTTCATCCAGTGCAACAGGTAGTGAACCGCGACGGAAATAGATCGAACTCGGTAATTTATGCCATAACATATTTTCTGCTCTCTTAGCGATGGTTTTTTTGTTAATTAAGTGTTTCGGACCTACGTTTTCAGATACCGAATTACCACCCCAAGAGCCACAACCTAATGTCAGTGATGGTGCCAGATCGAAGTTATATAAATCACCAATCGCACCATGAGAAGATGGTGTATTAATTAAAATACGGCAGGTTTTCATTTTTTTGCCGAAATAGGCAACACGGTCTTTATTGGCATCCTGATCAGTGTAAAGAACAGAAGTATGACCCAACCCACCCATTTCAACTAATTTTTCTGCTTTTTCAACAGCATCTTCAAAATCTTTTGCTTTAAACATGCCTAATGTTGGCGATAATTTTTCGTAAGCAAATGGTTCTGAATGATCAACTTTTGTGGCTTCACCTACCAATATTTTGGCAGAAGAAGGAACTTTAAATCCTGCTAGTTCGGCGATTTTAGAAGCAGGCTGACCAACGATGTTGGCATTTAAAGCGCCTTTTTCATTCAGGATAATTCCCTGAACAGCTTTATTTTCCTTTGGATCAAGGACATAAGCACCATATTCACCAAGCAGTTTTTTTACTTCGTTGTATACAGAATCAACTACTACGATGGCTTGTTCTGATGCACAAATAGTACCATTATCAAAAGTTTTAGACATTAAAACTGATGCAACAGCGCGTCTGAGATCAGCTGTTTCGTCGATTACTACAGGTGTATTACCGGCTCCGACACCAAGGGCTGGTTTACCTGAACTGTAAGCAGCTTTAACCATGCCCGGACCACCAGTAGCCAGAATGGCAGCAATATCTGGATGGTGCATTAAACTATTGGATAATTCGATAGACGGCTCATCAATCCAGCCAATAATGTCTTTAGGCGCCCCTGCCTGCACTGCGGCATCCAGAACGATGCGAGCAGCTTCAATTGTTGATTTTTTAGCGCGTGGATGAGGAGAAAAAACTATACCGTTACGAGTTTTCAGGCTGATGAGAGATTTGAAGATGGCTGTAGATGTTGGGTTGGTTGTGGGAACAATTCCACAAATAACGCCTAATGGTTCCGCTATAGTGATGGTGCCAAATTGTTCATTTTCTGCTATTACATCACATGTTTTATCATGACGGTATTTGTTATAAATGTATTCAGCAGCAAATAGGTTTTTAATTACTTTATCCTCTACAACCCCCATTCCTGATTCGGCAACAGCTTGTTGTGCTAATGGAATTCTTGCTGCTGCTGCTGCTTTGGCCGCAGCGGTGAAAATATGATCCACTTGTTCCTGTGTGTAAGTTGAATAAATTTCCTGTGCTTTTTTTACACGGGTCATTAACTCATTTAACTTATCTATATTGGTTACAGCCATAGATCTCTCCTGAAAAGTAAAAAAATAAATCTACGATGCTTGGTGTCTTCCTTGATACTGTATTAAAACTAATTATTATCACAAAACATAAATTACATTAGCGTAAATATGTTTGGCTACCTTATACAATATTTCTTAACTGTTCACAATAATTATTATTAGTTTATGTCATAAACTGTAGAAAATTAACAATATTTTTATTAATATATATAAATTTATATTTATTTTTTTAAATTGACTTTATTATTCTTTTACCAAAATATCTAATATTGATATTGAATACTATAAATGAAAAATCTGTGATTTGAAAAATGATGGAGTTTATTTTTATCTAAAAAGTAGTTATTTTATGAAATTCAAATATTTAAAAAATTATTTAGAAAGAATGAAAAAATTAATTTTATTATTTTCTTTAATAGCTGTTAAAAAGTCATTATTAATACATTATGCTATTTTAAAATTAATTTATATTTTATAAATTTCCTTTTGGGAATTTAATTTTACATTTCCAATTGTATTAATTTT
>CAMLPN010000074.1 GCA_946481965.1 uncultured Neisseriaceae bacterium
TGTTCGCTTTTATTAATTTCAAAAAAACTTGCTAGTGAATCTTGTCAGTAAAATTAATCTTAACTCTGAGATGATGTCAATCTTCGAATTAAATTTTTTCTTGTTTATTTTCAACCACCAATTTTACAATCGATTCAACATAATCATGTTTTAAAATCTTTTTTATTTTGCCTAAAAAGTGACAAATTGCTACAAAATTGGAATAATTAAAACAAATTTATTTCTTTTTACTCCTCATTATAGAAATACACTTCAATCCTAGCTAATAGCCACAAGCTTATATAATGAAAGAAAAAAAATGACTAAACATATCGCTATTTTACCGGGTGACGGCATTGGACCAGAAATTGTGGCACAGGCTGTGCGTATTTTAGATAAACTGAAAGCTGACGGTTTAGATATCGATTATCAGTATGCGCCCCTAGGTGGAGCAGCATATGAAGAATATCACCATCCCTATCCACCTTATACGCAAGAAATTTGCCAGCAAGCTGATGCTATATTGCTTGGCGCTGTCGGGGGTCCACAATACGACACACTAGAACGCTCATTACGTCCCGAGCGTGGTTTACTTGCCATTCGCAAAGATTTGAACTTATTTGGTAATCTCCGCCCTGCCATTCTTTATCCTGAACTGGCCAATGCATCCACTTTGAAACCGGAAGTGGTTTCTGGTCTGGATATTTTGATTGTTCGTGAACTGACAGGAGATATCTATTTTGGTGAACCGCGAGGTATTCACACTTTAGCCAATGGTGAACGTGAAGGTATCAATACGATGCGATACAAAGAAAGTGAAATTCGGCGTATTGGTAAAATTGCTTTTGAAGCCGCACAAAAACGGAATAAAAAATTATGTTCCGTTGATAAAGCTAATGTTCTGGAAACCACCGAATTGTGGCGCGAAATCATGACTGATATGAATAAAGACTACCCTGACGTTAGTTTAACACATATGTATGTTGATAATGCAGCTATGCAACTGGTTAAAGCACCAAAACAATTTGATGTAATCGTCACCGGAAATATTTTTGGCGATATTCTTTCTGATCAAGCTTCAATGCTGTCCGGTTCAATTGGTATGCTGCCATCTGCCTCATTAAATGAAAGCGGTAAAGGTTTGTACGAACCATCACATGGGTCAGCGCCTGATATTGCCGGCAAGGATTTAGCGAACCCATTAGCCACTATTCTGTCACTGGCGATGTTACTGCGCTATAGTTTTAACAATGAGCCAGCTGCACAACGAATTGAACAGGCAGTCGGTCAGGTACTGGCACAGGGTTTGCGAACTCAGGATATTTATGAAGCTGGTTGTCAGAAAGTCAGCTGTAGTCAGATGGGTGATGCCGTACTGATGGCCTTATAGGGCAAGCTGATTGCTTAACTGCACTAATTTCCGTATATTCATAACTTAACAGAATATATATTCTGTTAAGTTATTTTTTTGGTATTATTTAAAATTTGCGGATACATTTATTTTGACACAGCCATCAACCATTTCTGCACAGTCAGCAACTGATATACCTGCTGGCAGCATACCCAGCCACCACGTTGGTTGCCCGAGATGTGGTTTATCAGTGGCTATACCCACTATTGTTCCGGGCGATCAGGCACAATGTCCACGATGTCATCAATATTTGGTTCGGGTCGAAAAATATCCTCTTGACACTCCGCTGGCTTACGCAAGTGCAGCTTTGATTATCATGATCATCGTCTATACACAGCTGTATATGATAGTGGATATGTTTACATTACATGTAGATCTGACCTTACCCTACATGCTTAGCTCATTAGCACAGCAGGACTATTCTTTTCTGGCTGAAGTTATGTTTTTATTGACATTTGGCTCGCCCCTGCTGTTTTTAATTCTGTGCTTATATGTCTATATAGGTCTATATTATCAACGTGTTCTGCCCGGTATGTTATATGCTACTCGTACACTGGTACGACTGCGTCATTGGATTATGGTAGACGTATTTTTTATTGCTACCCTAGTCGCCTATATTAAAATTATCAGTCGGGCACAAATTCATTTTGGTTTAGCTTTTTGGCTAATGATGGTATTAGCCATTTTACTGATCCGCACCTCACAGGGAGTACCGGAACACTGGATTTTTTATCAGATCCAAACCCTCACTGGCAAAGATCCGACAATAATCAAACACAGTGATAACACCATTAGCTGTAATTATTGCTTATTTGAACAACCTAATAGTCAAAATATTTGCAATGTGTGTGGATCATTTCTAAGTAAACGCAAACCGCTTAGTCTTCGTATCAGTATGGCTTTTTTACTTAGTGCCATTATTTTATATATTCCGGCTAATTTAATGCCAATGATGATTACTCGTGCTCCCAATTCCAATTTGGCCAGTACCATTCTTGATGGTATTGAGTATATGTGGAATGATGGTGATGTCCTGATTGCCGTGGTAATCTTCAGTGCCAGCATGGCCATTCCGATAATGAAAATAATTTCTATGCTGGTACTATTATATTCAGCAGCATATAAACCATTAATATCACCAGCTCGACTAACTATTTTGTATCGAATTACCGAATCTATCGGCCGTTGGTCAATGATTGATATATTTGTCGTCATTATTCTTATGTCAGTTTTCACCTCACCTCTGGCTAAAGTGACGCCTGGCGCAGCCAGCATATATTTTTGTGGTGTAGTCATACTAACCATGATTTCTGCATTGAGTTTTGATTCACGCTTACTATGGGATGAAGTTAAAGAAGCAGATCATTCCGATAGCAGCTGTACGAGGCACTCCTCATGACACATTCTGAACACACACATCAACAATCCACTGCTACTGTTAAGCATGCTCCACCTTTTAACGTACTGGTGTGGATCATTCCGGCATTAGCTTTACTGACTGGAGCCTGGCTGCTCTTTCAACATATTCGTAATACCGGACCAGAAATCACCTTATATCTTAATGATGCAGACGGGATAGAAATTAACTCTACCGCCATTAAAGTTCTCAATGTAACTGTAGGCAAAGTTACGGCCATCACTATCAGTCCTGATGAAAAAGGCGTACAGATAAAAGCGAAAATGAGTGCAGATGTTAAAGATATGCTGCGTAAAGACACTCAATTCTGGATCGTCAAACCACGTATTGATCAAAGTGGTGTTACCGGTCTGAATACGCTTGTCTCAGGTTCCTACATTGCGTTCACACCCGGACATAGCAAAGAACGAACCTATTCATTTAAGGTACTTGATCTGCCGCCAGTCTCTGCTATCTCACAAAACGGCATTCGTTTGAATCTGAAAGGACACAGCGACAAATTACTGACAGCAGGTAGCCCACTGTTATATGGAGACATGAGTGCGGGTCAAATAGAAAAAGCCTATTTCGATCCTAAAGATGGAAGTGTTCATTATCAAATTTTTGTTAACAGTCCCTATGATAGCCTGATTAACGATAAAGTTAAATTCTGGTTACAAACAGGTTTACAAATAAAAGCTTCCGGAGGTGGTGTACACATAGATTCTGCACCGTTACCTGCCTTACTTTCCGGTGCTATCGCTTTTAAAACGACCAATGATGGTAGTGGCATTCCGGTAATGAATAACTCTCAGCTTCCCTTATATAACAGTGAACAGGAACTGGATAATTTACCCACAAAACGGGCACTTTATTATGTCATTTTCTTCAAACAATCCATTCGTGGCTTAAATGTAGGTGCACCCGTAGAATTTCAGGGGCTGAATATCGGTTCAGTTGCAGATGTCCCCTATTTTGCCCATAACGATAGTCATCAATTACTGGAACATGGCTGGATACCGGTCAGAATCAGAATTGAACCAGATCGCATGGAAATAAATGCCAGCGTACAGGATGACAAAATATGGCAACAGAAAATCCAGCAAGCACTATATAAAGGACTCTCCGCTTCTCTGGAAAAAGATAGTCTACTGACAGGAAATCAATTTATTCGCCTGACTGCAGCTCAAACTAATGCCAGCGTAATCCGCCCTACTGATGTTTATCAGGGCTATACCGTAATCGGTAGTAACAATAGTGGCTTAGATATGCTACAAAATCAGCTCTCAGCGCTATTAACTAAATTGAACAAGCTTCCTGTTGAACGTACACTACACCAATTAGACAGCACTATGTCTCAGTTAAAAACCACTTTGGCAAGTGCCGATCGTCTATTAGCTCAAAACCAGACTCAGCAAATTCCTACACAGCTGAACGCAACTCTGCGTGAGCTAAGAAATACACTACAGGGTGTATCCAGCACTTCACCATTGTATGGTGATATTCAGCAAACTTTAAAGAGCATAGACAAGACCCTGAAAGACGCTCAGCCTACGTTAAAAACCTTAAAACAACAGCCCAATGCCTTGATTTTTAACCGTCGCGGACATGATCCGGAACCAAAAGGAGCCAGATAATGAAAATTTTGTTACCACTTGTCTG
>CAMLPN010000075.1 GCA_946481965.1 uncultured Neisseriaceae bacterium
CAGCAATTTTTTGCGCATCTTCAGCTACACTGCGCAAGGTTTCTTCACCATAAAGGTGTTGACTACCAACTGCAAACCAAAATTCATATTTTGGTACATTTAACATTATTTGTCCTCCTTTTATTTTTAAAAATGTCTAAACTAAGCTTTAACAATAATTAATTAAAGACTTAAACGAATCATATTCCATGAATATGCATCGAGTTTTCCTTTCACAGTATTATTGTCGATAGCAACATCTTTTAAATCTGAAATATGCATTAATTGATTTTCATTTGTCGCGTCAAGATCATACCCTGCAAATTGAGTTGCTTTTTTTAAGCTGACATTTGGAAAATTGCAGAGTTGATATTCAAACTGTGCTGGTTCATCAGCCTTATTTTCAATAAATAAGACTATTTCATTTGTTGCTTTGTTGACTGCTACAGCTGAACTGAGATATGGTACGTCTCTGTTTACTACAGTATAGTTTTCTACTTTACTATCAACCTTAAGCGATTCGCCTTGTGCAAAGTTTGAAATTTGCATAAATGGATAAAAGATTGATTGATACCATACTGATGGGGTTCCTTCATTGTTAGTCATAATTGGCGCAATAACATTTACCAGTTGTGCCAAGCAGCCAATCTTAATCCTGTCAGCATGCTTTAATAAAGTTAGAGCGAGTGAACCTACCACAAGTGCATCCGCAAATGTATAATGATCTTCTAACAAATGTGGTGCTACTTGCCATGGTTTTTGTTTATCATCATTTTCTTTTGAATGGTACCAAACATTCCACTCGTCCATAGCCAAATACATGGTCTTATCTACGCGCTTACGTGCCTTAACAGCATCACAAATAGAAACCACTTCACTAATAAAACTATCCAAATCAACTGAAGACGAAAGGAATTTTTTAATATCGTGATCATTGTCCTCATAATATTGATGAAGTGATAAGTAGTCTACATCTTCATAAACGTTATCTAAAATAGTCTCTTCCCATGAGCCAAAAGTATCTATAGTATGTAGCGAACTTCCACAAGCTATTAATTCAATTGAAGGATCAACTATTTTCATTGCCTTAGCGGTTTCATGAGCCAATCTACCATATTCATGGGCATTTTTATGACCTATTTGCCACTCTCCATCCATTTCATTACCGAGACTCCATAATTTAATATTGAATGGTTCTTTTTGACCGTTCTTAATGCGCAAATCACTCCAATAAGTACCACCTGGAAAGTTGCAGTATTCGATCAAATTGCGAGCGGCATCTATTCCACGGGTACCTAGATTAATAGCCATATCAGCTTCAGCACCAATACATTTGCACCAATTTAAAAATTCGTGTAAACCAAATTGGTTGGTCTCAATACTTTTCCATGCTAAATCTAGTCTGACAGGTCTTGTATCTTTAGGACCTATGCCATCTTCCCAGTTATAGCCTGAAACAAAGTTTCCTCCTGGATATCTAATTAGGGGAACCTTTAATTTCTTGATAGCTTCAATTACATCGGTGCGAAAACCATCTTTATTAGCTAAAGGATGATCCGGTTGATAAATACCGTTATAAACACAACGACCTAGCTGCTCAGTTAAAGAGCCCCACATACGTGGGTCAATTTTACCGATTATATTGTCTGAATTAATTTTAAAAGAGGCTTTTACCATTATTTATTCTCCACAGAACTTGATTGGGTACTACTTGAAGCGTTACTTTCTGCAACTTCACCAGCTTGTACTGGGTCTTCTTTCTTTAAAGCAAATGCTGAAAAGAGAGTAATAACAAAGACGAAGATACCCATCATGACATATGTATGTTGATAACCAAAACCATCATACATATGACCTGCTACTGATGAAAAGATAAAAACAGATATTTGCTTGGCAAAGTTTGAAGCTAATGCATAAACAGTAGCATATAATCTAATATCAAACGCACCGGCAATGTATTTCATGATTGAAGTTAAAAGCAATGGCATTTCCAGACCAGCCAGCAGTCTAAATACAACTATCCAACCCCAAGTTGGAGATAAAGCAGAACCTAAAATACGAATACAAGTTAAAAAGCCATAAGCAATTAAGCCCTTTTTAGCTCCAATCTTATTGATAATCCAAGGCATTGGAAACATTAAGATAAATTCGATTAAAGTTTGAGCAGATGACATATAGCTGTATACTAAAGTACCTTGAGCTGCAGTAGCAAAGAATGTCTTAAAAAAGATAATGAATTGCTGATCAAAAACATCAAAGATAGCTGATGCACCAACATAAAAGATACATAAATACCAGAAGTTCTTATTCTTAAATACGGAACCAACAATCTGCATATTTAATGAATTAGATGTATCACCGGCAGCTGATGCATTATCCATATTAATTTTATCGCTAAACAACAACAAGCAAACAAAAATTATAGCAGCAATAGAACACATCCAGAAAATTGAATCTGGTTTCCACAGAAACAGACGACCTGCTACTAATGAAGCCACAATTCCGGCTAAAGAACCACCTAAACGTGAGTGGGAATATTCAAAGCCGTTGGCTAAACTAGCACGCTGAACGTATTGTTCAACTACACTAACACCACCATTTAAAACAAAGCTGAGGAAAACACCGGTAACAAAGGCAACCAAAAATGAATTAATTTTCATTAATGGTATGAAAGCCCATTGGAAGTAAGGCCCGATAAAAATTCCTACTACACCAATAATTAATATCAAATCTTTCCTGAAAAGCAATTTGTCAGAGATTACTCCAAAGAAAGGCTGGAAGATTAGTGAAATTCCTGCCATCATTGAGAACACCAGACCTGATTGCGCGCCATTTAGATGACCTACTTGCTCCATCCATAGAGTCAAGTAACCATTTACAGTTGCCCAAATAAAGAAGTAACTAAAATGGGTAAACGGGAAACCCCAAAAATGTTTATTTTCTTTTTTTACTTCACTATTCATTTTTTCTCCTCTATTTATTACTGATAGTTATACGGAACTGGTTTACCAAAAACAGGCATGCCATTTTCGTCCCAAGTGAAAGCCTGAATCTTAGTATGACGGTTTGGATCGTACAAAGGATCTCCTTTAATATCCGTATAGTCTCTGCAGTGGTAAACTAAAATATCAGTCTTATCATCTTCTGCCTTGGTAAATGAATTGTGACCAGGTCCATATTGGTGATGTGCTAAATCGCTTTGAAATACCGGCTTTGAACTCTTTTTCCAGCTGGTAGGGTCTAACAAATCTGCTGTGTCTGAAGCCACAAGCATACCCATACAATAGTTCTCATCAGTTGCACTTGCTGAATAAGTAAGGAAGAACTTATCACCATGATGAATTACAGCAGGACCTTCATTTACCCAGAAAATCTTTGTCTCCCAATCATACTCAGGCTTGGTTAACATTACAGGCTTAGTCTTTAATGTCCATGGATTTTCCATTTCAGCTATATAAATATTTGAATTTCCTTTAATATTTGGATCCTTTTGAGCCCAAACATAATACAAGACATTCTTGTATTCAAAACAGGTTGCATCTAATGAAAAGCTGTCCATACCAGTCTTTATTTGACCATGCTCAATCCAATTTTCTTCCTTGGTAATCGGGTTACCCTCATCACATTCGATGCAAAACATTCTGTGTTGAAACATACCATTTTTATCTAATTCTTTTGTTTCTGCTGCAGCGAAGTAAATGAACCACTTACCATCAATATAGTGAATTTCCGGTGCCCATATTAATTGGCTCATTTCTCCACTATCATGTTTACGCCAAATAGTTCTGGGAGCTGCATGTGCCAGTCCTTCAAGGGTTCTTGCTCTTCTTAATTCAATGCGATTATAAGATGGTACAGAGGCTGTAAAATAATAGTAGCCGTCTGTATGCTTATAAATATACGGATCCGCTCTTTGAATTATTAAGGGATTAGTATAAGTATTAGTTTCCATAATTATTTCCTCCTAAATTTTTATCTTCTTTTTGCATGCGTCTGTGATTGCGCGTTATTTTGACCATAATATG
>CAMLPN010000076.1 GCA_946481965.1 uncultured Neisseriaceae bacterium
ATACTTTTGGTCGTTTTGTTAAAGAAGAACAAAAACCGGCTTTTTATGATTCGGTTGTTTCTTTTTTGCATCCTGTAACTGGTATGTTTCCTTATGCAAATGCTGGTGAGTTATTTGTATATCTAGGTATTGCAAATGGTGTTATGAATGCAGGTTATAACATTTCAAGTCTTTCTGTTCGGTACTTTTTAGCTGGTATTATCATTATTTTAATGCGTGGTGTTATTACCGAAATTATAACTAAATTTTTGATGCGTAAAAAAAATCTGTAGGAGAGTGACGCTATGTATAAAACAATTATTATTGATAAAGGCCAAGGTGGCTGGGGAACTGGTTTTTCTTTAACGCCAACAGCTGAAAAACATAAGATACTTTCTGTAACAGGTGGTGGTATTCATCCAGTTGCTCAAAGAATTGCTGAACTTTCGGGTGGGGAAGCGGTAGACGGTTTCAAAAATGCAATTCCAGAAAATGAAATTCTGTGCGCAATTATTGATTGTGGTGGAACTGCTCGAATTGGTGTTTATCCAATGAAAAAAATTCCTACTATTGATGTTATTCCATCAGCACCAACGGGTCCTTTAGCAAAACATATTACTGAAGATGTTTTTGTTTCAGGCGTTAAACCTCAAAACATAAAACTATTAGAAAATCATAATGAACAATCAACAGCATCTGCGCAGAATGAACAACAGCAAACACAAACGGCTGAAGATCCAGTTTTGGATCGCGAAAAATTCAAAGAAAAATATGCACAAATAAAGAGTGAACATCGTCAAAATCAAAAAGAAGGCTTATTGATTAAATTATCCCGAGGTATTGGTAAAGCAATGGGAATCTTTTATCAAGCCGGTCGTGATTCGACTGATATGTTAATTAAAAATATTATACCTTTTATGGCATTTATTAGTATGCTAATAGGTATTATCAATTACACAGGTATTGGTAATATAATAGCTACAACATTGTCACCTTTAGCTGGCTCAATATGGGGTATGATGGTAATTGCATTCATTTGTAGCTTACCATTTTTATCTCCAATTCTTGGACCGGGAGCAGTTATTGCTCAAGTTATTGGGGTCTTGATAGGTTCACAGATTGCAATTGGTGCAATTCCTGTTACTTATGCATTACCTGCATTGTTTGCTATTAATGCTCAAGCTGGATGTGACTTTATTCCTGTTGGACTGTCTTTAGGGGAAGCAAAACCTCAAACAGTTCAAATTGGGGTACCAGCAGTATTGTATAGTCGAATGATAACTGGAATATTGGCTGTTATTGTTGCATGGGTTATGAGTATTGGAATGTACTAAATTATAAAAGAGGTAAATATGTCAAGAAGTATCATTACTGAAATTGGTTCTATTGTTCCGGAATTTGAAGAAGAAAAAGTTATCATTTTATTTGGTCCAATGGCAACACCTGATTTAAGGGAAATTTGTGTAATACATGAGTTTCATAAAAAGCCAAATCAAACATTGGTTGAAGGTAAAGAATTTATGTTAGGTGAACATAAATATATTATTAAACAAGTTGGCAGCGAGGCAAATAAAAACTTTGAAGAATTGGGACATATTTCTATTTATTTTAAACAAAGTGATAATGACATTCTGCCTGGTGCAATACAAGTTGAACCAGATGTTTTTCCAAAATTGAATATTGGTGATAACATCTGTTTTGAATTATAATTTTTATAGATATTTCAATTAATTTTAACGGATTAAATTCAATTAGAAATATTAGTAAAATGTTAATGTGTTTTTAAATCTAATAATCGCCAAACTCATTTTGCAATAAGTTTGGCGTAATGTTGTTTGATTATTTTGAAGCTCTTTTTAATATTATTTCTTGTGGCTGTTTTTGAATATAGATCATTCTAGCAATAAGTAAGAATGCTGCGACTGCCAATCCTAATATAATTCCAATCCAAAAACCTGCAGCGCCTATTGGCTGCATGATTAAATCGGTTAGTCCTAAAATATATCCAACTGGTAGACCAACGCCCCAATAAGAGATAAGAGTGATGTAAAAAATACTTTTCGTATCTTTATAACCGCGTAATACATTGCTTGCTACAACCTGTAGATAATCAAAAGCTTGATAAATTGCGAGTAAAATTATAAGTTGCAAGCAAATAGTAATTACATCTGCTTCTCCTGTAAATATATTAATAATTGGCGATCTAAAAACAACCAGTATTAATGCTACAACCACCGCAATCGCTAACGATATCGCCAAGCTGACATAAGCAGTTTGTTTTGCTAATGATGGTTTTTTATTGCCCAGTAAAAAACCTACTCGGATACTTGATGCTACACCTAAAGATAGTGGTATTGCAAAAGTTAGACTGCTGATAGTAAAGATAATCTGATGAGCAGCAACAGTTACTTGGCCAAGTGGAGCAATAAGTAAAGCTATCATAGCAAATAAGCTCATTTCGAAAAAGTAAGCTAATGCTAAAGGCATACCAAGCATAACGATATTTTTGATTACTTTAAAATCAACCAATTTAGTCAATTGGGTTTCTCGAATATCTCGTTGACTTGCAGTAGTTAAGGTATATAAGCGGATTAAGCCAAACATTAGCCAAAAAATTATGGCGGCAGTAATACCACAACCAACACCACCAAAAGCAGGTAATCCTAACTTGCCATAAATCAAAACATAATTAATTGGAATATTAGCAAGTAATGCTATGAATATTATCACCATAGCTGGTTTAGTATTAGACAATCCTTCACATTGATTGCGATAAACTAAAAACAGCAAGAATGCTGGTACTCCCCACATTATCGCTCGTAAAAACTTTACGGCCACAGCCATCATTTCGGGATCAATAGGGTGATCAGCGGAACTTCGTAAACCGATTAATTGGTCTGAATGATATAAAATCAACATTATTAACACAGATAAAAACAGGGCAATCACTACACCTTGGCGAGTATGATTAGCAACTTGATCTCGTTTAGCTGCGCCATTTAAGTTGGCAATAATTGGAGTTAGAACAGTTAGTAGCCCCTGACCAAACAAGACTGTTGGTAACCAAATTGATACAGCGATGGCAACACCAGATAATGCTGTTTTACTGTAATGTCCTGCCATAATAGTATCAACAAAAGTGATGGCTGTTTGTGATACTTGTGCAATAAGTACTGGTACAGCTAATTTACCAAGATTTTTTATTTCATGTTTATAATGTTGTTTCATGATCTATTACCGTTTAATCGTTCCCCATAAGTCATATTCATCAGAATGCTCAATGATGACTTGAACAATGTCCCCGACTTTAACATCTTTTTCTTCATTTAAATATACAACACCGTCAATTTCAGGCGCATCAGCCATACTACGTCCTATTGCACCTTCTTCATCAACTTCATCAATAATCACTGTTAAGGTTTTCCCTATTTTAGCTTGTAATTTTTGCATTGATATCTTTTGCTGTAACTGCATAAACCTATCAAATCGTTGTTGTTTAATTTCGTCAGGCACTTGGTTAGCTAATTCATTTGCTGCTGCACCTTCAATGGGGCTGTAAGGAAAACAGCCAACGCGATCTAATTGAGCTTTTTCTAAAAAATCGAGCAGTAATTCAAAATCTTGTTCAGTTTCACCCGGATAACCTACAATAAAAGTTGAACGTAGAGTAATTTCCGGACAAATTTCACGCCACTGTTGAATTCGTTCAAGCGTTCTTTCAATTGTCCCAGGACGTTTCATTGATTTTAAAACCGTTGGGCTGGCATGCTG
>CAMLPN010000077.1 GCA_946481965.1 uncultured Neisseriaceae bacterium
TATGAAAAAATTACGATATCACTTAATGTTAATCATTGGATTTTTTTTGACTACTGTTCTTACCGGTTGTTTGTGTTATAAACCAGAAGTTCGACCAAAAACGTTACCCAATGCCACATTGGGTAATCCCTATTATGCTAAAATTGAAGTTTTTGGTGGCCACGCTAATCGCCATGACTTTTACTATGATATCCAACCAGAAAAATCAGGACTTGAATTATCTCCTAGAGGTTTAGGAACAAAATATGTTACCTATAATCATCTTGAAGTAAAAGGAACACCTAAAGTTACAGGGACAATCACAATAAAACTTTATGGAGGTACTTACGGTACAATGACGTGTCCTGGAAGAGACTTTAAAAAAATTTATATGATAAAAGTTGATGAATAGTAGCTTATCTACATTTGCTCAAATCTCATTTTATAGTTACTAATGTTACCAATTTTGCACAAGTGTGTATGAGATTAAATCTGGTTTAAATTATTTAGTTCCATATTCATTATAAATCTGGTAATGTTGCCATTAATATTCGATATCAATATTTTTTTCCTTGATAATTTTATTCTTAATTATAGTTTTGTAAGAGATTATTGGTCTAATATTAATTCCAATCATTTATAATGTTAATTCTTAATTAAGTAGTTGTTATATTTCAGAATATTAAATCATCAATAATTTCGGCTATTAGAAATTTATTATTGATACCAATAAAAGATTATCAAGCACGAAAAGATAATTTAAAATAGCATAAAATCCTGATAGCCATTGTCTGGATAAAGGAGATATCCATATATAGATAACTCCTGACGGTGGTTAATATAACCAGTTAGTATTTCGGAGAAGTTTAATGCCTAGTTGGATACAGCGAATTACCCCTCTTGTATTAAGCCTGATGGTAGCAGGTACGAGTTATGCCGACAATCCGTCAGTTAATAATAACTCAATGGCTCCAATCAAGGCCAAAATTAAACAGGTAAATGATGAAACATCAACCAAAGATGAAGCATCAAGGCAGCGTCAGTTGTCTATAGCTCAGCGCACCAATGATATTTTTACCTTATTTGCCAGTGAGCTAGCTTTTGGTAAGGGGCAAACTAATATCGCATTAGCCACCGACTTGCATATCCTTGAACGAACTCAGGATTCTGCGCTGGCGGAGCGGTCTATGGAAATGGCGTTAGCAGCCAACCAAATTGCTTTAGCTGAAGAAATTGCTGAAAAATGGCAAATAATTGACCCCAAAAACAGTACTGAAAAACAGCGACTATTATGGGAATTGGCGTTATCAAAAAATGATATTCCCCAGATATTAAAATATACAGAAAGTGCCCTCACTTCTGCCAATGAAAATCAATTACGTCGCATGTTTTTAATGTTGTCTCAATTCAGATTGAAAAATTTAAATGCATCTGATGAATTGAATCAGCCAATACATAAAATTGCTGTACAGCATCAGGATTTGGTAGAAGCCATGATTGCAGATGCCATCTATGGTGCCACAGGTGACCATAAATCTCAGACAATGAACGCTTTACAGCGTTTATCTGAACTTGATAGCGATATTTTCCCAGCTACACAGCTAACCTTAAACCTAATCAATATTAAACAGCCACAATATTTAATCGAATTTTACCAGCAGGCTGGAATAAATAAACTATCGGCAAGATGGCTAAGTTTCTATACCGAAATTTTAATAAAAAATAATAAAATACAGGATGCGTATCTGATCTTACAGCCCTTGCTAGGCCAAAGTAAAAATGCAGATCTATATATGCAGGCAATCTACTTGGGCATCAGTCAGCAGGAGTCTTCAGATATCATCATCTCTTATGTCAAAAAAGTAATTGAATTAGGTGATCAAAATCAACGTAGTAAAGCAGCAATGATGGCAGCAATGCGTTATTACGATGAGCATAATTACACTGAGGCGCTTACATGGATCAACCAAGTTACTGATCCCTATTATAATTTTGACAAAGCTATTTTGATGGCATCAATTGAGAGCGATAATAAGAACTGGGCACAAGCCAAAAGCTGGTTAAGTAAGGCAGAGAAAGCCCAAAAACAAGCCACTTTTTTTGATCCCAGTGAAATAGTTCGTATCAGAACTTTTATTAATAGTTCATCCCTTACCCCACAACAATACGAAATTCAGCTGACAAAAGAGCTAGCACAGGCTGAGAAAGCTGATGCCAGCCAACGTGAAATCAATATTCCACCTCTTTTATATCTGCGTGGACTTTTGTATGCTGATAAGCTCAATCAGCCCGAGAAAGGGGTAAAAGATTTACGCCGATATGTAGCATTGCGACCTAATCAGGCCGATGGTCTCAATGCGCTTGGTTATAGCTTACTGAGTTTGCCAAAGAGTAATTGGGAGGAGGCCTATAAATTAATAGAACAAGCTTATGAACTGGACAGTCAGTCTCCGGCAATTAATGATAGTTTAGGTTGGGCTTATTATTTACAGGGAGAAAATAATAAAGCTTTACCTTTATTAGAGTATGCTTTCAAACATCAGCCAGAAGCTGAAGTAGCCGCACATTTGGGTGAAGTTTATTGGCAATTAGGCCTACAGGATGATGCACGTTCGATTTGGACATCAGGTCTGGCAACAAGGCAAAGCGATCAAACCGTGCTTTTACAGATTTTGCATAAGCATGGTATCAAACCTAACAGTTTACTGACAAACCAGAAAAATATCAGCAAGGCTGAAACTGACAATCAAACTTTATTGGATAAAATTATCTTTGATTATACTCATAATGTAGCAGAAAATATCTTTATTAGCGATGTGAATAAACTCATGGTCACAGGAAATACAGCGCAAAAAAATAAAGCTGCGATGATTGCTGCATCGTGGTTTAACCA
>CAMLPN010000078.1 GCA_946481965.1 uncultured Neisseriaceae bacterium
AACAAATAGCATGATTTTCTACTTGGTTTGTGTACTAACTATGGGATATTTACACCTCATGGCCAGTTAAATGTTATTGTGCTTTTTTTGCAGAAGGTATTTATATACAATCGATCGATATGGAAGATGTATTTCATTGGGATGATTTTATGGCTTTAGGAGCAGTAAAGAGGCTTTAGCTTTTCATTTTTGCCCAGCAATTACAAAACATGGAAAATTTTTCAAACAATATTATCCTCGTGTAGACATGCCTACATTTTTATTGATGGTGATCAAAAAATACTTGAACTTATAAAATTAGCCGATAACCACATTGGCGATTTAATCGCATTTAAATAATGATATCAAACTGGTCTATTTCAATTATTTAAATTCTGATTTTATTATTTATACTTATTTTATTTAACTATATTCTTCAATTCTTAAGAAATGATTCGCTTTATTAACCTGAGTTTAACTGCATCAGGTGAAACGGTAAATAAATATAGTTATAATTAATTAGTTACAAAGGATTAACTTTCAGAGGAATTTGAATTAAAGAATATATCCATTTAAGCTAATTACAATTATAGATAAATAATCCGATTAATCCATTATATTCTATTGAAATAATTACAGATAAAACAGATTATTTATCACACATGTAGCAGTAAATATTTACGTTCCCATGGGCTAATAACACGAAAATATTCGGATAATTCTTGTTCTTTTACTGCTATATATAATTCGACAAAGCGTTCTCCCAGTAGTTCATAAATTTTTTCACACTGACGTAAACGTTCGATAGATTCTTCTAAAGTAGTGGGGAATTGATAAGGTAAACAGTAGGCATTGCTGTTCATCGGTGAATTGGGTGTAATTTGTTGCTCAATCCCCAAATATCCGCAAGCCAGAGAACAAGCAAAAGCCAGATAAGGATTAACATCTACACCAGCTAATCGATTTTCGATTCGACGAGCTTTTCCTGCAGCTCGTGGCACTCTTAAACCAACTGTGCGATTATCATAGCCCCATTCTACATTGGTTGGTGCTGCTGTATAACGGGTTAAGCGACGGAAAGAATTTACATAAGGAGCAAAAAAGGGCATGATTTGTGGCAGATATTTTTGTAAGCCACCAATAAAATAAAAAAACAAATCAGAAGGCGAACCATCAACATTACTAAATGCATTCTCACCGTTTGCATAGCGCAAACTCTGATGAATATGCATGGCGCTACCCGGTTCACATTCCATTGGCTTAGCCATAAAAGTAGCATACATATTATGATGAAAAGCAGATTCGCGAACAGTGCGTTTAAATAAGAAAACCTGATCAGCTAAATCCAAGGCGTTGCCATGCAAAAAATTTATTTCCATCTGTGCTGCGCCGATTTCATGGATCAGTGTATCCACTTCTAATTGTTGCGCATGGCAGTGATCATAAATTTCTTCAAATAGTGGATCAAATTCATTAACCGCATCAACCTCATAAGAGCGACGACCAAATTCAATTCGACCAGTCCTGCCCACTGGCGGTTTTAACGGAACATCTGGATCAGGATTAGGAGAAATAAGGTAAAACTCCATTTCTGGTGCCACAATCGGTTCTAAATCCAGTTTTTGATACAGTTTTAACACTCTTTTAAGTACATTTCGTGGTGCTGTTTCCACCGGTAACGCTTCGGCAGTGTAACAGTCGAATATTATTGAAGCTGTTGGATCCTGAGCCCAGGGGACAAAACGTATCGAAGAAGGGTCAGGTTTTAATTCCATATCAGCATCGGTTGTATCCAGTAAAGTAGAGTGGGGATATTCACCGGTAACTGTTTGTAATAAAACTGCTTCAGGCAGGCGCATTTCAGGTTCTGAGATGAATTTATCTTTGGGGATAATCTTGCCACGTGCTACCCCAGTGATATCTGGTAATATACATTCCACTTCAGTAATGCCATGATCTTTAAGCCAGCCAAATATCTCTTCATACATAAGTCACCTTGATGATTTCTTTTGATTCAAGTATTCAATTTATTTAAGCTTCCTTTGTTTCATCTTTAATAAATCTATAACTTCTGAATCTATTAAGTTTAGAGCACAAAAAAATATGTTAATAAAATTACTTAAATATCAATATACTATATATCTGTAGAAACCTATTTAGATGACTGCTGGTGTAAAATTCAATCAAAATAATTATTTATTTTATAAATTTAATTGGAATTAAAAACCTAATATAATTAAGAAATATTAATGGAAAATAATTAAATTTACGTTTACAATACAAAAACACCCAAAACATAAATTTAATAACGAATAATGTAAATATTTTTTGTAATCATTACATTTATTCATTCTACATGAGTCACTTTCAGCTGAATCAGTTGATTCGCATCACGCATTCAGCCTTGATCAGCACAATTATTTTTTTTGTATTTTTATGAGCTATTTGGGTTAATCATGTTTATAGCATATTTCTATATTCGCCATGCTTTTGTTGTCTGATACGAGTAATGAAAATATGGTTCATAAACTAAATTACATTGTTCAAACCTATTTTATTGCCCAGCTAATTTAATTCTTACAGGTATAAAATGAATAAAACTCGTTACAAAGTTATTTTCAATAAGCACCGTGGACAAATGATGGCTGTAGCCGAAAATACCGTACGCAATGGTAAAAGTCCGGCTGACCAAAGTAGCAACA
>CAMLPN010000079.1 GCA_946481965.1 uncultured Neisseriaceae bacterium
TACAACAACAATAAAGAAGTGCTAAAATGGATATCCGAAATAAGCGGTGACCAGTATCTGGCTGATAGAGCTTTTCTAATGGGTATGATTGAATTAAGAAATCATAATTATCCAGCAGCTCAGCAATGGTTACAAAAAATGCAACAGTATAAAGATTCGTTGATGTTTTTTTCAAAATCTGATGTATTTATCTTATCTGCAGGTATTGATGGGAAAATTCTGTCTCCGGAAAAATATATTAACAAATTAAATAATTTGCTAATTGAAGCTGAAAAAAAAGGCGACGAAAAAGCAGCTGCAACATTTTTTTACTATCGTGCTTACACTTATATCAACAAGCTTAATCAACCCAAAAAAGCCATTACTGATTTACGTAATTACTTGAAAGTACAAACAAAAGATGCAGGAACTTGGAATGATTTAGGATACATCTTGCTCAGTTTGCATAAAAAACATTGGCCGGAAGCAGTATCGATACTGGAGCATGCTTATAAACTCGATAATCAGAACAATGCTATTAAAGATAGTCTAGGCTGGGCCTATTACCTGACTGGTGATGCATACAAAGCTTTACCTTTGTTGCGTTCCTCTTACAGTAATAAATCACTTAGTCCGACAGCTGCTCATTTGGGCGAGGTATTATGGCAGTTGGGGCAAAAAAATGAAGCAAAACAAATCTGGGCCCAAGGTTTGACTGATACAAAAAGTGATTCTAAAGAATTACAAAATACGCTGAAAAAATTTGCCATTAAGCCTGATGAACTTAAAAATCTTCTGGATAAATAATCATATCGAAGCTATATATTGCGAAAAACAGTCTTTACTTTACCTAATTTGAATACAGCAAAGACTACAATATTGATTAACCTCAATCTCACTTGAGTTCACTTAGATAAGATTTAAATATCTTAAAAAATGACAACAACTTGAGAGCAAGGTTCATTTAATTGACAAAAGAATAGCTACCGGATAGAAAGAAAGTGCAAAAATTGCGAAGTAAATTCCTCTTGCTGGCATTAAACATACTTTTTTTAGGTGCCTGTACTAACTTAATGACCGTTAAAAGGGTTACCGAAGAAGACTGGCAATCAAGTGATAACCAGCTAAATGCCAATTTTGATAGTTCTGGACGGTTAGCAGTGATAGACGATGGTAAAGGATCTTACGCCAACTTTAGCTGGCAGAATCTGGGTAAAATGCAAATTATTGAAGTTAATACCCCCTTAGGCAATAGTGTCGGCGTATTATGTCAGGATACACAGGGGGTAATTGCTGAAGATAGCCGTGGACGGATTACTACAGCCACCAGTGTAGAAGAGTTGAGCCAGCAGATGCTCGGTTTTTCGCTGCCATTTGATCATCTGAATCAATGGATACAAGGCTACTGGATCGCATATGAACCTCATAAAATACTGGCGAATGGAAGTTTGCAACAGTCCGGCTGGATCATTCACAGAGAAATATTCAAAGACAGCAATATCCCTCGTATAGTTCGGCTAAACAATAATCGTTTTGAAATTAAACTGGTCTTTGATGATTTTTCACAATCTGGTGCTGATGATGATGTCGTATCACAGTGCGAATTACGCCTGAAACAAAGCTAATTGTGTTAACTTACCAACCCGATAAAAACTTCAGACAACCACCTGCAGACGCTCAATGCCTGCTGGCTCCGGCAAAGCTCAATCTGGATTTACGCATTATAGGTCGGCGTAGCGATGGTTATCATTTGCTTGAGAGTATATTCACCCTGATCAGCCTTTATGATCGCCTCTGGCTTCGAGTGAATAGTAGTGGTGAAATAAAATTGCATACACCGATTGAAAATGTTGATCCTCAACAGGATTTAACTGTACGTGCGGCAACATTATTACGTCAGCAGTCAGGCAAAAACCTTGGTGCAGACATTTGGTTGCAAAAAAATATTCCTATGGGCGCGGGACTGGGTGGAGGTAGTTCTGATGCTGCATTAGTGCTTATGGCACTGAATCAACTATGGCAGCTTAATTTCAATCAGATACAACTACAACAACTTGGTCTGCAACTGGGTGCCGATGTACCATTTTTTATATTTGGGCAGACCGCTTTTGCTCAGGGTATTGGGGAAAAACTGTCGCAAATTCAAATACCAAAACAATGGTATGTTATTATCAAGCCTCCGGTTCATGTTAGTACCCCGAAAATATTTGCACATAAAGACTTGACACGGAATTCAACGCCACGGATAATGCCAGACTTTCAAGCGAGACAGCACTGGCGCAATGATATGCAAAAGGTTGTTACCGCTGAATATCCAGAAGTTAAAAATGCACTAAATGTATTGGCTAATTTTGGTAAGCCGATGATGAGTGGTTCCGGTTCATGTGTATTTCTGGCTTTTGCAGATGAAGATACGGCGCAGGCTGTATACAACCAAGTTTCTAACGCACATCAGGCATATTGTGTTGCTTCATTAACCAAGCATCCATTTTATAAATGATATGTGTTGTTGGGGAGTCGTCAAGTGGTTAAGACACTGGGTTTTGATCCCAGTATGCGTAGG